>NZ_JBEOPI010000005.1:0-150146 GCF_040309905.1 Shewanella sp. CAL98-MNA-CIBAN-0140 | reverse complement strand
TTGGAGCGACATATCAGGTTCGAACTGATGACCTATACCTTGGCAAGGTATCGCTCTACCAACTGAGCTAATGTCGCGCACTTTTCGCTTTCTTTTAAAATCTAACAGAAATTTGGAGCGACCTTCTTTATAAATAAAGAGGGGTTCGAACTGATGACCTATACCTTGGAACAAGATTGGTATCGACTCTTACAATTAACTCAACTGAGCTAATGTCGCACATATTTCACTTTCTTTTAAAAACATACAGAAATTTGGAGCGACATATCAGGTTCGAACTGATGACCTATACCTTGGCAAGGTATCGCTCTACCAACTGAGCTAATGTCGCGTACTGGTTGCTTCATTTTAACAATCTGCAAGGTATCGTCTTTCAACCTATCAACTGAGCTAATGTCGCGTACTGGTTGCTTCATTTTAACAATCTGCAAGGTATTGTCTTTCAACCTATCAACTGAGCTAATGTCGCATACTTTCAAATTTCAATACAACTTTCTATGACTCAGAGTTTGGCGCTCTGTAGAAAGTTGAGGCCGCATTATAGGTAAATTTTACTACGCTGCAACCCCCTTTTTTAAAAAAATTGTTCAATTGGTTAAATTTTAAATACTTCTGTGCGATAAAACTGCATTTCAGCAATAGACTCTTTGATATCTTCTAATGCTTGATGAGTATTTTTCTTACTGAAGCCATTCATTGTTTCAGGGCTCCAACGACGAACCAACTCTTTGATGGTACTCACATCGATATTGCGATAATGAAAATACTCTTCAAGCTCCGACATGTACTTATTCATAAAGCGACGATCTTGACCAATACTGTTGCCGCACATTGGCGATGCGCCTTTAGGCACGTACTGAGATAAAAAATCAATCGTTTGTGTTATCGCATCTTGTTCAGAACATTTACTGGCGCGCACACGGTCAATCAATCCTGACTGGCCGTGATGTTTTTGGTTCCAATCATCCATGCCTGCTAGAGCCGCATCGGTTTGATAAATCGCGAGTACAGGGCCTTGAGCAATGATATTAAGGTCTTGGTCGGTCACTAAGGTGGCAATTTCAATAACTCGATCCACAGCGGGTTCTAAGCCTGTCATTTCCAAATCAACCCAAATTAGATTATTCGCATCAACAGCCATTTATGCCGCCTTATGTTATCTGTCGCCTAAATTCAGGCATTTTTATAAAAGAGTGTGTATCATACTGTTTTTTTGACACACAAAAAAACACCTATTTAATGAAGATAAGCCTGTGAGTAAAAAGAAACCCCTAAGTCAGGGCCAATTACGCCGAATGCGCGCTAATCAGACTAAGCGATTAAAGCGCAATGACGATAACACTCAACATGCCGAGTTACAGGACAATCTGTTAGGTCCTGAGCAAGCTGGTGTGGTTATTTCTCGCTTTGGTCAGCATGCCGATATTGAAACTGCAAACGGTATGGTCTCGCGATGTAATATTCGTCGCGCGGTCACCAGTTTAGTCACGGGTGATAAAGTCGTGGTAAGACTCGCGACTGAAGTCCAATCCGGCTCCAGTATCGGTGGTATTGTCGTAGCCGTTCACCCACGAAAATCTTCTTTAACTCGACCAGATTTATACGACGGCGTAAAAATTATTGCCGCCAACATCGATCAAATCTTAATTGTGTCATCGGTTTTGCCTAGCTTTACCACCCAAATTATTGATCGATATCTAGTGGCTTCTGAAGATACCGATATTCGACCTATCATCATTCTGAACAAAATTGATTTATTAGATGATACCAATCGTGATGAAATCGAACGAGCTTTGACACGCTACCAAGATATTGGTTATCCGGTTTATCGGATCAGTAGCCACACAGGCGAAGGCGTAGATGACATTAAAGATTTACTCAATAACAAAGTCAGTGTTTTCGCTGGCCAATCGGGTGTCGGCAAGTCTTCCTTAATCAATGCTTTAATGCCAGAAGCTGAACTATTAATTGGCGATGTGTCCGATAACTCAGGTTTAGGTCAACACACGACGACCACGGCCAAGTTACTGCATTTTGTCAGCGGCGGTGATTTAATTGACTCTCCTGGTATACGCGAATTTGCGTTATGGCATTTAGATGCCATCAGAGTCGGTTGGTGTTTTATCGAATTTAGAGATTTTTTAGGAACATGTAAGTTCCGCGATTGTAAACATGGCGACGACCCGGGTTGTGCTTTACAGCAAGCCTTAGCTGATGGAAAAATAACCAAAGACCGCTTTAGTAATTATCAGCGTATTATTGCCAGTTTAGATGAACAACGTCATGCACGACATTTCCGTGCCATTGATGAATAATATTCTGTATGCCTAATACTCTTTATAAAGACTAGGCTGTAGAAATAGTAGGCTGTAGAATAAAATTTTATCGTTCAACCAGATGAGAGAAAAGGGAAACACATTGGACTCAATTAAAATTGCTTTGCAATACATGTTGCCAAAACACTTTCTGTCGCGCTTAGTGGGCAAATTTGCCGCTGCAGAAGTAGGCGTTATCACCACGGCAGGGATTAAATGGTTTATCAAACAATACAAAATTGATATGTCAGAAGCATTGCAACCTGAGCCCGAAGCCTATAAAACCTTCAATGCCTTTTTTACCCGGGCGTTAAAGCCTCAACTGCGACCTATCTGCCAAGACAGCCATTTCATGGCGCACCCGGTTGATGGGGCGATAAGTCAATGTGGTTCAATTGACGCTCGTAACATTTTCCAAGCCAAAGGTCACAGTTATACGACCGAAGCATTATTAGGGGGTGATAAGAATGATGCTGCACGTTTTGATGATGGCGATTTTGCCACTATTTACTTGGCTCCAAAAGATTACCACCGGATCCACATGCCAATCACAGGTACATTATCAAAAATGACTTATGTGCCAGGCGATTTATTCTCGGTTAATCCTCTTACGGCTCAAAATGTGCCCGGACTATTTGCCCGTAATGAACGTGTGGTGGCTATTTTTGAAACCGAAGCAGGCCCACTTGCAATGGTACTGGTAGGTGCAACAATTGTAGCCAGTATTGAAACAATTTGGTCCGGTACAGTGACCCCACCAGGTGGTAAGCAAGTGTTTAGCTGGGACTATCCAACCACAGGCCCAGAAGCGGTTACCTTAGAAAAAGGCGCTGAAATGGGTCGTTTTAAACTAGGCAGCACTGTGGTGATGTTATTTGCGCAAGATGCCATTGCAACATTTGCTGATGGTGTCGAACCAGGTGAAACCACGCGTATGGGTCAACCGTTCGCCAAATTCAACCAGCAATAACTCGCCACCACTAAACCACACCCTGAATTAATTGAACTATATTGAGCCGTACTGCTTTTGAGTGGTACGGCTTTATATTGTAAACTCATTGCTCATTTACCACTGCATTGCGCTTTTTAAGCGCAAAAATAGCGCTGTAGTATCGTGTTACCCCCTTTTTATGATTGGTGCTAGCACGCAGCATTTTAGACGAGCAACAGACCACTCCAACCACGATTAAATAAATAATGATTGTTGCGACAGCTTTATTTGAAACTCAGCAAAGACATCAAAAATATAGATCATAATCTCGCAAATTTGCTACCATGACCATACTCCAGCCTGAGCCAAGTATTATGTTACGTTTAGCGTGTTTATTTCTGTGTTTTCTTATAGCAAATATACTGTCAGTTTCTGTATTTGCTATTACCCCCCTAACCCTAGATAAGCGTTTGGGGCTCAATAGCCAATCTGAAAATCAGCCGCTTGATATACAATCTCAAATTATAGAACTCGAAAGCAGCATTGAAAAGCTGCAAATTGAACAACAAACCTATACCAATATCGAACGCTCTAACAACGAAGCAAAACTCTCACTGGCAGAGCAACTTGCTGAAGCACAGAAACCGTTAAGCCTAAATGTTGAAATCGATCTTAACCAGCAAGCTTCAATGGCCTATTTTCATTTATCGGAATTAAAAGAGACCGAATCGAGCCTTAATCAGCAGTTACGTCTGATTTCACAACGCCAAACGCAATTACCTGATTTAATTGTTCAAGCACAAAATGCCTTAACGCAACATAATAAAACCCTAAAATCGCCAATTGATATTCCATTAGGCCAACGTAACAAACTTCAGGCAGAACTGCTCGCGCAGCATATTGTGACCTTACAAGCTGAACAATTAGCTAACCCTCAGCAGTTAGAAATTACTCAACTACAACAGCAGCTCAATCGCTTGTCTTTAAGCCAACAAGGAATCTTTATTGAGCTTATCAACAAACACAACATTGAGTCTCGCCAGCAGCAAACCGCAGACACCATAGCCAATAACTTAATTGATGCCCAAGAGCTTGCCGATCCATTATCTCAAGAACTTAGCGAAGTAAATCAGCACTATGCTGAACAATTACAGACCCTCACCAGTAATATAAAATCTGCGATCGAGAATCAACAACGAATTGAGAAACGCTATCAATCACAAAATGCCCAACTATCAAACGTACTTGAGCAAATTACCTGGGTTAAAACTAACTCCGCCTTTGGCGATCGTTTTTTGCAGATGCTGCAATCATTACCTAAGCCACCCAATCTAGACAAACTGCAAACAGAATTAGCCGATGCTCGTTTACAACGCTACAAATTAGAACAGCAACAAGCACTGAACAGCCAGCAACTTGATAACCGCGACATGTTTAATGAAACCCAGATTAAATTACTGCAATCACAACAAGAGCTAATCAATCAACTATCGCAAAGTTACGATCAATATCTAGCTGAATTTGCTAAGTTACGCATTGGTTATGAACAATTAAATCAATTACATACCACATTAAAAAACACTCTTAACGAACATCTATTTTGGGTGCCCAATGCGCCTAGCATTGGCGCTTTATGGTTAATTGACTTAAGTCACAGTAGTGTCTGGTTACTGCAACCGAGTCAGTGGCAGTCGTTACAACAAGCTTGGTCTGAACAAAGTAATTATTGGGCTTGGTGGGGCATTTTATTTTTGTGTTGTTTAATGGCACAAGACATGCTGACACCTAAGTTCAATGAAGCGATTAGTCGCTATGCAGTATATGTTGGCAATGTGACTCAAGATAAATTTAAATACACCATTAAAACCCTAATCATCAGCTTAACGTACGCCTTAATAAGGCCGTTACCGGTGATAATGGCAGGGATTATTTTCTCGCGATCAGAACAAAATCTGGTGTATGCCGTGGGAATTGGCATTTTAGCTATTGGTGTCAGTTATCTGATATATCAGTTCTTTTTCTTGTTAACCCTTGATAAAGGTATTTTGATCAGTCATTTCCGACGACCGAAGGAAATTGTCCAACAAGCACAACAAACCATGGCTTCGTTTGTCATGGTATCTGCGCCATTAATCGGTTTAATGGGCTTTACCGAAGCGTTAGATACCTCATTAGTACGCAACAGTCTTGGCCGTGGTGCGTTTATCGTTTTCTGTGTTGTGCTATTCCTGCTGTATAAAGAAGTCATGTTACTTATTGGCCAATATCGCAAAAATAAGCCTAGCGCCACTAATATGGCTATCATTCAAAAAGCGCTATGGGCAATACTGATCGGGACCCCTGTTTTTAGCGCAATCTTGGCGGTGATCGGCTACTACTTCACCGCATTCCAACTTCTATTACAGCTACAAATTTCGGTATTATTAGGCTTGGGCTTCTTGCTGACTTACCAGTTAATTAAGCGTTGGATGTTGATTGAACGCCGTTTAATCGCATTTGATCGTGCCAAAGCCAAGCGTGCAGAGTTACTTGCACAACGAGAAAGAGACGAATTACAAAACAATGAACCAATAGAAACCTATGAAGAACCGATTGTTGATTTAGAAACCATTTCCAGCCAGTCACTGGGCTTAGTGAGATCAATTTTAATTTTGGCCTTCTTCGCCAGCTTATTGGGCATTTTGGCGCAAACGCATACTGCGGTATTCTCGTTTTTAGATGGCATTACTTTATGGACCACCAACAGCAATGTAAATGGTATTGAGCAACAAGTGCCCATTACATTGAAATCAATTCTATTTGGAATTATGTTAGTAGGTTTCTCATTAGTTATTGCTAAAAACCTCCCCGGTTTGATGGAACTGACGTTATTGCAAAGATTAGATTTATCGCCAGGAACCGGGTTTGCCATTACCACTGTGAGCAGTTATTTAGTGGTGTTTTTTGGCATACTGTTTGGTTTTTCAACTCTTGGGATGGAATGGGCTAAATTGCAATGGCTAGTTGCGGCACTCTCAGTAGGCTTGGGGTTTGGCTTACAAGAAATTTTTGCTAACTTTATTTCTGGTTTGATTATTCTATTTGAAAAACCCATTCGTATTGGCGATACCGTTACTATCCGCGACCTATCAGGTACAGTCAGTAAAATCCAAATCAGAGCGACTACGATTGTCGACTTTGATCACAAAGAAATTATTGTGCCAAACAAAGCCTTTATTACCGAACAACTGGTTAACTGGTCGTTGTCCGATCCGATAACTCGTGTGATCGTAACAGTATCGGTATCTCGTGATGCTGATCCAACCAAAGTCGAAATGTTACTTCATCAAGCCGTGCTTGAATGTGATTTATCATTAGCCATACCGGAGCCAGAAGTATGGTTCGCCGGTTTTGGTCGACACACACAAGATTACGAAATTCGTTCGTATGCGAAAGACATGTCGGATCGTTGGCCGTTACGCCACAGCTTGCATAAACTCATTAATAAAAAGCTTAAAGAAAATAATGTCGAACTTGCCTATCCGCAGATGGACATTCATATTAATCATATGCCTAAAGAATCCACCGGATTATATAAAGGCTAATTCAAGTCTTAATTAAGGACAGCTATGCTCGTTTTTGCTCACCGCAGCGCCAGCGGTTATGAACCTGAAAATACCTTAATTGCTATAGACAAAGCACTCGATTTGGGTGTTAGTGCCATTGAACTTGATGTGCATTGCGTTGAAGGTGAATTAGTGGTGTTTCATGATCGCCGTTTAGAAGGTAAGTCAACCGGAACAGGGCTGATCCACTTAACCACAAAAGCAGCTCTGGCTCTATTTACCGTCGGCGGACAAGCGATCCCCACGTTATGGCAGGCACTCGAACGGATAAGCACAAAAAGCGAAGGCTTGTGCAGCGTCAACATCGAATTAAAAGGCGTTGGCTGCGTAAAACCCTTTCTTGCATTATATCCTCAAGCCCTTGAGCAACTCAATTACACCCCAGAACAACTGTTAATATCATCATTTAACCACCCCTATTTGGCTCAGATAAAAAACACTTTCCCACAAGCTATTATCGCCCCATTACTGGCGGGGATCCCGCTAGACTTAGCTCAAATAATGACGACGCTTAATGCCTATTCGATCAATCTTGACGTGAGTTTTATTAATCAAGCTATTATTGATGACGCCCATCAGCGCGGCGGTAAAGTATTTGTGTATACCGTTGATCATCATGAAGATATTCAAGCGTTAAAAGCAATGGGTGTCGACGGTGTTTTCAGTAATTATCCAGACAAAGCGATGGCAATAGCAATGATGCCGGTCACAGTGGACTACCATGGTTGGTTTGAATAAGCCGTCTACGTATCAAGACTAAATCATGGAATCCCTATGGCGAATAAATTATTATTGCTGACCAGAGAGAACGATCAATATCGCCAATTATTGGCAAAGCATTCATTGCCAGATCTCGAAATTGTCGATGACATTCTCGTTGATACTGGCGATGACACGCTCAGCAATATTAATGATGCTGATATTTGGTTAGCAGAACCCCATTTAGCCGCACCATTACTGCCCCATGCAACAGCGCTTAAATGGTTACAATCAACCTTTGCGGGTGTCGATGCGTTAATGCAGCCATCATTACGACATGATTATTTGCTGACCAATATTCGCGGCGTCTTTGGCCCGCTAATGAGTGAATATGTTTTTGGCTACCTATTAAGCCATTATCGACACCATGCCCAGTATACGCAGCAACAACACCAGCAGCTTTGGCGACCAGGCAGTTACCGAACTTTGCAAGGGCAACAACTATTAATACTAGGCACGGGCTCCATCGCTCAACACCTTGCGATAACAGCCCACCATTTTGGCATGACAGTCAGCGGGCTCAATCGCCAAGGCGCACTCGTGAGTGGCTTTAATCGCATCGACACGATGGATAAATTAGCCGATTATTTGCCCCATGCACATGTCATTGTCAGCGTATTACCCGATACACCTCAAACCAAGCATCTATTAAATGCCGAAAATCTGCCTTTATTAAAACCTGATGCCATGTTATTTAACATTGGCCGAGGTAACGCAATTGATTTGACAGCTTTACAAACTGAACTGATGCTATGCCCACAGCGCCAAGCCATATTAGATGTGTTCGAACAAGAGCCCTTGCCTGCTAACCATCCACTATGGCATTACGATAACGTCACTATTACTCCACATATCGCTGCGCCAAGTTTTCCCGAACAAGTAGTACAAATATTTAGCCAAAACTATTGCCGATGGCAACAGTCCAAATCATTGCACTATGTCGTCGATGCTAGCCATGGCTACTAAAACGGGCTGAAATAGCATTGTTTAACCTCAGATCGGAACAATAGATAGGCTAATTCGTTAAATACGGCTTCATTGCAAGTCTTCAATTTTTCATAAAAAGTGATGTAGATCATACTGTATTAAAAATAATCATTATATTTACAAGAAAGGTATTGCCAATGATAACTATTTTCATTTAGAATTAGGTTACTTTCTTAGCTCTGACCCATTTTAAATGAAGAGGCTTTCTCTATGTACGTTTGTCTTTGTCATGCCATTACAGACACTCAAATTAAAGCAGCCGTTAGCCAAGGTGATTGCTCACTTGCTGACGTGAGAAAGCGTTTGGGCGTTTCAGACCAATGTGGAAAATGTGCTCGGATGGCAACTCAAATCATTCAGACTCAGTTAGAGTACGAACCCAATTTCTATGAAGTTGCATAAAATATTTCCTTTTCATAAAAAAAGCTGCTCATATGAGCAGCTTTTTTTTCATTCTTTAGCGATTTACTAACCGAAAAATTCAGGGCTGGTTCACTAACATTAATGCGACCCTCGCAATGTTCAGACAAACAACAAGGTTAACGAAACCATGTGATCCTGAAATAAGCCATTAATCTCCGCCATTAATCTAAAGCGTTAATCTACGCCATTAATCTAAGCGTTAATCTAAGCGTTAATCGAACGCCTGCGCAGAATCGTCTACCCCTGGCTCACTGTCTACATGGGCACTGTCAACATCAACACTATCCACTCGTTGTAAACCTCTTGGTAGCTTAGCACCTCTTCGTCCGCGTTCACCTCGATATTCCTCTAAATCACTTGGTTTCAAGGTTAACTTACGCTTGCCCGCCCATAACGTTACTGAGGCATTTTGAGGAACCACACACAGATGCAATAGTAATTCTTCGCGATTTTTAGCTCGCTCAGTAGCAATACCGATAATTTTATTGCCTTTACCTTTTGATAATTGTGGCAAAGCATCTAAGCTAAACATCAGCATGCGGCCTTCAGAAGTTATGGCTAACAAAGATTGACCTGCGGTTTTATTAATTAACTTTGGCAGCATGACTAACGCATTCGTTGGTAGGCTTAGTAACGCCTTACCCGCCTTATTACGGCTGACTAAATCAGGATAAGCACAAATAAAGCCATAACCCGCATCGGTTGCCAACAAGAAGAACTGCTCTTCCTCACCCATTAATACATGTTGCATTACCGCGTTAGGCGCCATATTAAAGCGCGTGGTAATCGGCTCACCTTGGCTTCTGGCTGAAGGCAACGTGTGACTGTCGGTTGTAAATGCTCGCCCTGTTGAGTCAATAAACACCGCCGCCTGATTACTTTTACCCATTACGCTGCACAGGTAACTGTCGCCAGACTTATAAGACAAGCCTTTTACATCAACATCATGACCTTTAGCACAACGTACCCAACCTTTATCTGACAACACGACAGTGACAGGTTCAGTTGGGGTTAACTCTTGTTCAGTCAGTGCTTTGGCATCAATACGTTCAATAATAGGCGAACGACGATTGTCACCATAAATCTCGCCATCTTGAATCAATTCTTTTTTGACTAAGGTTTTTAAACGACGATCTGAGCTTAATAATAATTCTAATTTGTCACGCTCGGCGGCTAACTCGTCTTGCTCAGCTTTGATTTTAAATTCTTCAAGCTTGGCCAAATGACGTAACTTTAATTCTAAAATTGATTCTGCTTGTTTATCTGACAAGGTAAACCGAGACATCAACTCAGCTTTAGGCTCATCGTGAAAACGAATAATCTCGATCACTTCGTCAATGTTTAAAAATGCGATCATCAAGGCTTCTAAAATATGTAATCGCGCTAACACTTTATCGAGTCTATATTGCAAGCGGCGCGTTACAGTGGTCATCCGAAACTCTAACCATTCGGTTAATAGTTGCTTTAGCCCTTTCACTTTAGGGAGGCCATCAAGTCCCAACACATTTAAGTTAACCCGAAAGCTTTTTTCAAGATCCGTAGTGGCAAATAAATGGGTCATTAACTGATCACAATCAACACGGCTTGATCGAGGAACAATGATTAATCGCACTGGGTTTTCATGATCAGATTCATCACGTAAGTCAGACACCATCGGCAGCTTTTTTGCCTGCATTTGATTGGCAATTTGCTCTAGGATCTTACCGCTACTTGCTTGATGCGGTAATGAGGTAATGACAATTTCACCATGCTCTTCTTTGTAAACCGCGCGCATTTTGATTGAACCACGCCCGGTATCATAAATCCGCTCAATATCGGCTCTAGGGGTGATGATTTCGGCTTCAGTCGGGTAGTCAGGACCTGGCACTAACTCCATGAGTCGGGCTAAATCAGTTTTTGGATTATCGATAAGCTCAACACAAGCTGAAACTAACTCACGCACGTTATGTGGTGGAATGTCTGTTGCCATGCCCACCGCAATGCCGGTAATGCCATTCAATAAAATATGCGGTAATCGGGCAGGTAAGGTTTTAGGCTCCTTCATGGTGCCATCAAAGTTAACCCCCCAATCGACGGTTCCTTGACCTAATTCCGACAATAACACTTCAGAAAACTTTGATAGTCTAGCTTCGGTATAACGCATTGCCGCAAATGACTTAGGATCATCTGGCGCGCCCCAGTTACCTTGGCCGTCAACCAGTGGATATCGATAGGAAAATGGCTGAGCCATTAACACCATCGCTTCATAACATGCGCTATCACCGTGTGGATGATATTTACCTAAAACATCACCCACAGTACGGGCTGATTTTTTGTGTTTAGACTGTGCCGATAACCCTAATTCACTCATGGCGAAAATAATACGACGCTGAACAGGTTTTAAACCATCGCCAATATGCGGTAAAGCACGATCCATAATCACGTACATGGAATAATTTAAATAAGCCTCTTCAGTAAAGCGCCTAAGCGGCATTTGCTCTACGCCATCAAGACTTAATTCAATCGCATCACTCATTATTTCATATCCTGTGATTGTTCGGGTGCGTTATAAAACAAACGGTAAATATTACCTTTTAAATCATCTGAAATGTACATTGCGCCGTCTGGCGCATTAATCACATCAAATGGACGTGCGACGGGAAATTCTCCATCCAAAAAACTCACCACGGTTTCACGTTTACTAATTTTATTATCTTCAATACTCAGCATCACAATTTGATAGCCCACTTTACTTGAACGATTCCATGAACCATTTTCAGCAACAAATATTTGGTTACGATAACGTTCTGGAAATTGCTCTCCTCGGTAAAAACTTAATCCGGTTGGGGCAACGTGTGCTGGCAGTTCGAATTCAGGCACGCTGATATTTAAATTTTCAGGTTTATCATAGGCAGGCTCAATCACATCTGTGGCGTGTAAATAAGGAAAACCAAAGTGGCTACCTTTAATTTCTAAACGGTTTATTTCATCAGGTGGAATATTATCGCCCATCCAATTACGACCTAAATCAGCAAACCACAACTTGTTGGTCACCGGTGACCAATCAAAACCTGTCACACTCCTAAGGCCAAACGCAACTTGCTCACTGGCGCCGGGATCAACATCGATGGCCAAAATACTGCCAAATGGCGAAGGTGATTCACAGACATTACATGCCGAACCAATGGCAACATATAACAGTCCATCGGGGCCAAAGTGCATCGAACGAGAATATTTCTTATCTAAGCTTGGCAAATTTGAATAGACTTCACGTGCTCGACTAGGACGGCGAAGACGAGATTCTATTTCTTCAAAGCGAATGATACGGTCGTCTTCAGTGACGTATAGCGAACCATTATGGAAGGCTAACGCATCAGGGTAATCTAACCCCCTTGCGATAAGGTAACGCTTATCCACTTGGCCATTTTGATCACTATCAACCAACGCATACACGGTGCCACTTTTTTGAGACCCGACAAATAAAGTACCGTTATCGCCCACGGTCATTTGCTTAATATCGCCTAAATCAGAGGCATACAAGCTTAATCCAAACCCTTTGGTGACAGTGATCATCACCGATTGTGCGGCAATGGCGAGTGTGGGGAAAAAGCCTAATAATATTATACCTGCGCAAGCAAATTTACTGCCCAGGTTAAGATAAAATCGTACGTTAATATACTGCATGTTAATTATCTTTTTGCCTTATGTTATACATTCTTATTGGCAGTAACAAACACGACTAAAGTGACGCTAAGTCGCCTTTACTTTCTAACCAGGTCTTACGATCTGGAGCACGCTTTTTAGCCAGTAACATATCCATCAAGGCTACCGTCTCATCGGCGTCATCAATAGTCAATTGAACTAAGCGTCGGGTGTTAGGATCCATAGTGGTCTCACGCAGTTGCAATGGGTTCATTTCACCCAAGCCTTTAAAGCGAGTCACTTGCACCTTACCTTTTTTATTTTCTGCGGTAATACGGTCTAAGATCCCCGTTTTTTCAGCTTCATCCAGAGCATAAAAAACCTCTTTGCCGATATCAATACGAAATAGCGGCGGCATAGCAATATACACATGCCCATTATTCACTAATACACGATAATGCTTTAAGAACAACGCACACAACAATGTCGCAATATGCAGTCCATCAGAATCTGCATCCGCTAGAATACAAATTTTACCATAACGTAATTCTGAAATATCATCGCTGTCAGGATCGCAACCAATCGCTATCGAAATATTATGCACCTCTTGCGAGGCTAACACTTGCGAGGAATCGACCTCCCAAGTATTCAAAATTTTACCTCTTAACGGCATAATGGCTTGAAATTCACGATCTCGAGCTTGTTTTGCACTGCCGCCAGCCGAGTCTCCTTCCACTAAAAATAACTCACCTCGCATCGGATCTTGACCGCTGCAATCGGTTAGCTTACCCGGTAATGCTGGCCCAGAAGTCACTTTTTTACGCGCCACTTTTTTAGCTGCTTTTAAACGTCGCAGTGCATTACTAATGCACAATTCTGCTAGTTGTTCTGCTAACTCAGTATTGGAGTTTAACCACAAAGAAAAGGCATCACGAACAACACCAGAAACAAAGGCAGAGCTTTGACGACTGGATAATTTTTCTTTGGTTTGGCCAGAAAACTGTGGATCTTGCATTTTTGTCGATAAGATAAACGCTGCACGATCCCAAATATCTTCGGGCGATAGCTTAATACCACGAGGAACAAGATTGCGAAATTCACAAAACTCACGCATAGACTCAAGCAAACCTTGTCTAAAGCCATTTACATGAGTACCACCTAATGGTGTCGGAATTAAGTTAACGTAACTTTCACTCAAACTATCCCCACCTTCAGGCAACCAAGTAATCGCCCACTCAGCGGCGTCTAATTTGCCTTTAAAACTGCCAACAAACGGCTCTTCAGGTAACAATACAGAATCTTTTATCGCTTCTTTGAGGTAATCGGTTAAGCCGCTTTCATAAAACCAGTCATACACTTCACCATTTTGTTTATTGGTAAACTTGATGCGTAAACCGGGGCACAATACCGCTTTAGCTCGTAGTATATAAATTAATTTACTGGCCAAAAAGTTAGCCGAGTCAAAATAACTGGTATCGGGCCAGAAATGCACTCGAGTTCCCGTATTACGGCGCCCACAAGTGCCCGTCACGACCAGTTCTTCAACCTTAAAACCATTTTCAAAGGCCATTTCATATACATGCCCATCACGACGAACACTGACTTCAACACGCAGAGAAAGCGCATTGACGACCGAAATACCCACCCCATGTAAACCACCTGAAAACTGGTAGCTTTTATTCGAAAACTTACCACCTGCGTGCAATTTAGTCAGAATAAGTTCAACCCCAGGAATGCCTTCTTCTGGGTGAATGTCCACCGGCATACCCCGGCCATCATCGGTCACTTCAAGGGAATTATCTTCATGGAGTACAACTTCAATTTTAGTCGCGTGTCCCGCCAGAGCTTCATCAACGCTGTTATCAATAACCTCTTGACCAAGGTGATTAGGCCTAGAGGTGTCGGTATACATACCAGGACGGCGTTTTACCGGGTCAAGTCCATTAAGGACCTCAATAGCGTCAGAAGTATATTGGTTGGTCATAATCCACACATTTGGAGTTAGATAGAGCCAAAGTTAGCTCAAATTGATCGTTGTTTGTAACGCTAAAACGTTACAGCTGAATAAATTTACATATTTTGTCTAATTGTTGTTCATAGCCAACAAAACTGTGGTCACCATTAGGCTCTAAATGTAATTCACAGCTATGGTACTTATGTAGTGCTTGTCGATAATCTAACACTTCGTCACCAGTTTGCAACAGCACGAGAAAACGATCAGGATGTCGGATCACATGAGTATTATACTGAGCAACATCATATTGATGCTGCGGTAACACTTGATAATGCTCATCAGTATAAGGATTATATTGAGGACCGATAAACTGTTCAAATAATTCGAACGGTTTTACCGCCGGATTAATCAACACGGCTCTACCACCATAGGTTTCGGCTAAATAACTGGCAAAATAACCACCTAACGACGAGCCAATAAAGCGCAATGTCTGCCCTTGCCGTTTCGCTTGCTCAGTGATATTGCACAGTAAAGTAATTGCAGCAATGGGTGACGAAGGTAATTGTGGTTGGTGAAAATCGACTTGTGGATAATGTTGCTGAATATAGTGTGCGGTTTGAATGGCCTTATCTGACCGTGGAGAACTATTAAAACCATGTATATAAAGCAGCATATTCCCTCGCGAGACGGTTAATTAGCACTAAGGGCGTCCTTATTAACATAATATGGCGCGGTAAACTAGTATCCGCTGGCCTCATTATCTGGCGCAAATAGATTTCCTGGCACGCGATACACGTTAGTACGAATGCTACCATCGCCTGCCAACTCCAGCAAACGATAACCGGGTTGAAGATGGTCTAAGGCAAAATAGGATGATAATGGTTTAAATTGAATACACGTTGACGGTGTCGCCATTAATTGAATAGGACCATGCGCCCCTAAATGAATATTATCCACTTGTTGGTGTACGTGCCCCCAAAGAATACCTTTCACTTGCGGGTAACGGCTGGTCCGTTGCAAAAACTCTTCTCCATTCATCATACAGTGCTGATCTAACCAAGCGCACTGCATTAAGATCGGATTATGATGCATCACTAACAAGACATGTTTATCGGGTTCAGCGTTAATTGCAGCATCTATTAAGGCAAATTGTCGCTCGCCCATATGGCCACCAGGCTTACCTCGAAGAGTAGAATCAAGCATTAATATCAGCCATTTACCAATAACCACCCGTTGTTGGCCAAACACTTTTTCACCTTGCATACGCAAGCTCATCAAGCGAGGGTCATCATGGTTACCGGGTAAATAATGGCAAGGCAGATTTAACATTTCAATCTTTTGCACAAAATGCTGATAAGACTCAGGTGAGTAATCTTGGCTAATATCACCGGTTGCTAACAATAAATGAGCAGGATATTGAGTGGCTATGTAGGTATTTAACACCGCTTGGAGACTTTGGGCCGTATTAACACCTAGCAGTTGTCCTTCTGGATCAGAAAAGAGATGCGGATCCGTCACTTGTACTAATCGTACAGGCTCATTTTCAGTAACAGAATAATGCACTGCGTCTTTAAGCACTAAAGATTCCCAACATGGTAAAAGAATAAAATAGCTATGATTGGCAAGTCACTCTCCGAGACCCAATCTTCAACAGATCTTCAAGGAATGCATTCACCTGAAATTTTTCATCGCTATGATGCATATGTATATTAGGGTAATCATACATTGGCTTTAAGCGATAAATCTGTTGGCTAGTTAACACTTCTGCTAATTGAGCATCATGATAAACACGAACAGTTGCTTTGGGAGTTTTAAAAAAATGTCCATTGGGTATAGGACGAGATATTTCGACTAGCTGAGTATACTTAGTATTTTCAAGAAGATTGATCGACAAGGTACCAAATTGACCTTCAATCTGCCATGGCACATTAACGCTCATTTTTTCGGGTAACCATTTTAAAATACGTGCATAATTTCTACCACACACAGCTAAAAAAACACTGACATTAGGTTGATATTTTTGCTTTTTTTTCAGATTAAACTCTGCCACCCAATCATTCCTATCTTGCTCACAATCCTATTCAACAAGTTAAAGTGAGTCACGAATTTGTTGGTAATTCAGCATCAACCATTGGATACCCAACACCGTCGCCGCATTATCGATACGACCATTGTTTACCCATTGATAAGCTTGCTCGCGACTGACAACATGAACCCGAATATCTTCATTTTCATGTTCGAGTCCATGTATTCCAGCCGCTTTGGTGGCATCGACTTGCCCCAAAAACAAATGAAAACGCTCTGTTGTGCCGCCAGGACTGACCAAATAGCTGTTTATAAATGTTAAGCCTAATAAACTTAATCCGGCTTCTTCCGCTAATTCACGTTCTGCCACTTTCTCGGGTAATTCGCCGGGTTCAATTATACCTGCCACTAACTCAAGAAGCCAGATTGATTTAGTGGTCGCTAATGCTGGAACCCTGATTTGCTCTATCAATACGATTTCGTCACGAATTGGATCATAAGGTATTACAACAACGGCATGGCCTCGTTCAAAGACCTCACGCCTCACCTCACCACTCCAGCCTCCTTTAAACAGCTTATGCTTAAAGGTGTATTCGTCCAACTGGAAGAATCCTTTGTATAATACTTTTTTAGATATCAAACTAAACCCAGACTCTGCGTCAAAGGTGGTTATAGCGGCTTGCTCAGACATATTTATCCTCATCTATCAAAACGTAAACCATCTGGTCATTTTACAGTTTAAATTAACATAATTAATAACTAAGCATTTAAGCTTGCATCAGCAAAAACAGGTCTAATTAAAATAAAATCTGTTACACTTCAAATTTGACTTGAAAATGAAAAGATCACTACTATCAGTTAGCGCACAATATGTGAGTAGTGCACAATATGCAGTAATAAACATATGGTGAATAAAATGCAATGAGCAATGCGTTGTGGATGTTGAACGACGATATCTGCTGTAAATTATTATGCATACTCATTAAGCAAGTAAGTTAACACTGATTGCCGCGTTAAGACTGAATAATGTTATCTCATTATCTTAACGGAGGACATGACCAAATTTATAAGTTAATCAACACCTCATCTTACCGAGGAATTGTCTAAAAAGGGCAGCAAATGAAATTCAAAATTGGTTCATTATACGCAGCATTAGCATTTGCTATTGCAGCACCAGCAGTACAAGCTGACGATTTACTTCAAATTTATCAAAAAGCACTCACTAGCGACCCTATCGTTTTACAAGCCAAAGCACAACGTGATGCCTTATACGAAAGTATTGAAGAAAATCGTGCACCGTTATTGCCTAGTATCAGTGCAAACGTTGGCTACGCTAAAGCGTGGAATGATCCTTTAGAAGATAGCGACGGATTAATAGGTGGTGTTAACTTAACTCAAGTTATTTACGATCACAGTGCATGGGTAGGTTTAGACCTTGCTGAAATGGCAGCGTCTCAAGCAGACTCTGCTTATGCATCGACATTACAATCGCTGATTACCCGTGTCACTAAAGCCTATTTTGATGTATTAACGGCTAAAGATAACTTCGAGTTCCAAGGTGCAGAAAAAGCAGCAATTGAACGCCAACTTGAGCAAACTAAGCAACGTTTTGCCGTAGGCTTAACGGCAATTACTGATGTTCATGAAGCACAAGCACAATATGACCTAGCATCAGCATTAGAAATTCTTGCTCAAAATACCCTAGACAATAGCTACGAAGCATTACGTGAAATTACTGGTGTAGATCATAAATCAATTGATATTCTTGATACTAACCGTTTTTCAGCCGTTACACCTGCCCCAGCATCATCTGCGGCTTGGTTAAAAATGGCCGAAACCAGTAGCATCGATTTAATGACTCAACGTATCGCCAAAGATATCGCCAATGAGACGATTAAATTGTACAAAGCTGGCCACATGCCTTCACTTAACTTAAATGCCGGCTATAACAAAGGCGTTGACCAGACTCCAGGTCCAGATTATGACAATACCAATATTGGTGTAACCTTGAGCATTCCGCTTTTCGAAGGCTTTAAAGTGACTTCGCAAGTGAAACAGGCTCAGTTCCAATATGTGGAAGCAAGCGAGAGATTAGAACAAACTCATCGCAGTGTAACTAAGAACGTACGTAATAACTTTAATAACGTTAACGCTTCTATCAGTTCAATAAAAGCCTATGAGCAATCGGTGATTTCATCTGAAAGCGCATTAAAAGCCACTCAAGCTGGATTTGAAGTGGGTACGCGTACGATTGTTGATGTGCTGAACCGTACACGTGATTTATACGATTCAAAGCGTCAATTGTCTGAAGCGCGTTATGGCTATATCAATTCTATATTGGCCCTAAAACAGGCTGCGGGTACATTATCCGAAGATGATGTTATCTCGATTAACAGCGGACTAATTGCTCAGTAGTGATTAATCTCCTATAAAAAAACCGCCAATAGGCGGTTTTTTTGTGAGCATACAATTATTAACACAATATTTTTGCTCGATCTTTTAGCACGATCTTTTAACATAGTCTGCAATTAGAAAACTAATTCAACACCAGCAAATGCGCCACTAAAGTCAGTGTTTTGCGTCACACCAGAGAAGTTACTCACATCAAAATTAAACTCACGGTAACCAACACGAATAGCAGTATCAACAGCTAATCCGTCAAACTGCCATCCCAAACCAGCACCATAGTCATGTACATTAGATTCGTCCACTCCTAACATCACATCAGCAAAGCCAAACAAGCCTAAACCAATCATGCCAACTTGTGCACTGGCGTACCCCATCACGATACCGCTGTCGATATCCACTTCTTCAGGATGACCGGCATCAGCAACTCGTAATGAACCGCTCATTAATTTATAGGCGGCACCTAAATCAACAGACACTAAGTCGTTATCTAGGATTTCGTAATACAACACAAAGTCAGTATTACTTAAGTCATTAATGACCGACGCCGCACCGCTATAGCTGTGACCATTAAAATTAAAGTCCGCATTGCTAATGCTCGTGCTCGACTCAAGGCGATTTTCACGAATTTTAACATTAGGCACAAACGGCAATGGATGTTCAACAGCAATCCATACGCTACCTTGAGATGAATCATCATTAAAGCTGTGGGCAACAGCACTATCATCATTAAATGCATTTGTGGTGTCGGCCTGCCAGTAATCAGCGCCGACTTTAAAACCTAATACAGTTGCCGCATGAGCCGATGACACGCTTAACAGGCCCACTAAAGCGGTGGCAATAAGAGTCTTTTTCATCATTATCCTTGTGAGAGTAAATTCGTTAAATCAATTACCGCGGCATTTGCACGCGAAATATAATTAGCCATCACCAACGAGTGATTAGCCACTAAACCAAAACCGTTTCCATTAAGAACCAAAGGGCTCCAAACTGTTTGTTGAGTTGCTTCAAGTTCACGAATAATTTGACGTAAACTGACCGCAGCATTTTTGTTTGCTAATACATCGGCAAAATCAACTTCAATGGCCCGCATAAAGTTCAATAATGCCCAAGCGGAACCACGACTTTGATAAAATACGTCGTCAATTTTCCACCAACTTGTTTTAATTTCATTGCTCGATAAACCGGGGGTCGATTGACGCGCAGAAATATCACCTGCTAGATCAGTATTTAACCGTTCTTGGCCGACACTGGCAGATAAATTTTGTGAGATACTACCTAAGCGTTTTTGAACTTCTTTAAGCCATTCATTGAGGTTGTCTGCACGAGCATAAAACTGCGCATTATTGTTCTCTGCATCGTTGATTTTAGCGCGATAAAGTTTCAATAATTTGATCGCATCGCGATATTCACCTTCGGCACTTGGCACTAACCAACTGGTATTATCGATGTTTAACTTCGAATGTGCCGTTAATAAATCATCATCCGCAGTGGACTGCGACTGTGAACGACTAAATTCTTTACGCATTGTTAGCGCTAAATCTCGCGCCTGTTCTAATGCACCAAACTCAAATGCAGGCATGTTATCCATCATTACCGACGGAGGCATAATATCATTAGAGAGCCAACCTCCGGGTTTATCCAGCAAGGTTTCCATTGTGGCAATTAATGACGTTGTTGTGGCATAACCCACAATTAACTTACCGTTATCTGTTTTCGACGATACCGGTTTAATTGGATCAGGTGCAACACTCCACCACACACTCATAAAGTAAAGTACTAAACAAAGCACACCAACAACGGCTAATATTTTATTCCTTGTTACTTGCATCAATATTGCTCCTTAATTGTGGTGATGATGTTCATCATGTTGAGTCTCGGCTTTCTTAAGCACGGGAAGCTCAATCATAAGTTGCTGACCATCGTCAAAAATTAATGTTAAAGGCACTTTATCATCAATAGCCAATGGCGCGGTTAACGACAATAACATCACATGATCCCCGGTAGGTTGAAGCGTTAACGAACCGTGGGACGGTATAGTAAACCCTTCGACTTGGCGCATTTTAACCATGCCATCTTCTTCAATAATTGTATGTAACTGCGCTACTTTTGCCGCACTCGTCTTCACTTCAACTAACTTAACATCGCTGTTGTTATGATTTTCTAGCGTAAAATAAGCCGCGGTATTGGGCACACTCGCAGGCATTGCTCTTACATGACCATCAACCAACACAACGTTAGCGCTGGCTGCGAATGAAATTGATGATAGCACTAAAAAGTTAAACAGATGTTTGAATATTGCTTTCAATGTCTTAAACTCCATGTAATCCCACTCGCGTTCACAACAGGAAGCTACGAATGAGTCATATTCAGGTAAGAGATGATCAAGGCGTACGGATCATCAGTTTTAATCGTCCAGAAAAGCGCAATGCCTTTAATCTAGAAATGTATCAGCAATTCACAGAATACCTGATCCAAGGTGAAGCCGACAACGATATTCGTGCCTTTATGTTTCATGGTACAGAAAACTGTTTTACATCAGGCAATGATATCGCAGATTTCCTCAAGAGTGGTGAATTAGTCGAGGAGCATCCAACGGTTAAATTCTTGTTTTGCTTATTGGATCTTAAAAAACCGGTTGTGGCTGCTGTGACAGGGGCCGCGGTGGGAATTGGGACAACCTTGCTACTTCATTGCGACTTAGTGTATGCCGACAATAGTGCTAAATTTCAGATGCCATTTGTTAGTCTGGCCTTGGTTCCTGAAGCCGCATCAAGCTTATTGTTACCCTTAATCGTGGGCCAACAAAAAGCGGCTGAACTCATCTTACTCGGAGAAGCATTTAATGCTACGACAGCGGCAGAATTAAATATTATTAATAAAGTGGTCGATGATGCCGATTTATTGAGTTTCAGCTTAGCTCAAGCGAAAAAACTTGCTGCACAACCACCTCAGTCACTTCAAGCATCGAAACAGCTTTTACGCCATAATCAGGCACAAGTAAAAGCACAAATGAAGTTAGAATTAGTTCAGTTCTCTAAACGTTTACAAAGTGATGAAGCTAAACAACGCTTCCAAGCTTTCTTACAAAAATAAATATCCTACTCGATATAACCTGTCTACGGGGAAAGTCATGGCCCCGTTTACCCACTGCTGAGTAGACGTTAAAATCGAGTCGTTTTTTGACTCATCACTACGGCTATCACAAAGTAAGCTAACAGACCGATACTGGGGGTGCTTACAACGAGCCCTAGTGTCACAACACGTGTCCAAAGTAATGACCAGCCGTATTGTTTAGCCAACTTAGCTGATACGCCACATACGATCCGAGTTTCATCTTGTAATCTATCGATTAAACGCTTCATATTATCCTCTCGTACTCAACCAGGTTTATCCTAGTCAGTAATGGTGTTCAGATTAAGCCTGGTCATTAATGCTTGGCCATAATAGCCAGCTGACTACTGTCGCACACAGTGCAAAACTGATCACTGGCAATAACAATAACGACATTAATGGCAGCACCAAAGCTATATTCATTGCCCAATCCATTACTTGTTCTCAGTGGTTAAGGTTGTTGTGGTTTGTGGTTGTTCAAAGCTAGTAAACTCTAGGGCTGAATTCATTTCAAATACCTGTTCAGCTATTTGAGTTTGCAACGACAACATTAACTCTTGTTTTACATTGGCAATCATTTGTTGGCTAGCTCGGGTCATCGTCTGCTCAAGCGTAGCAACCGTATTTGAGATTGAGATTTTATCAGCCTGAGCCGAAACACTGGCGGTAACGAGTAATGCTGCAGCAATTGATAATTGAACACTACGACGAATAACGTTAGTTGAAGTTAAAGTTAAAATAGACATAATGGAATCCTTTATTGTGCTGGTTGATGACAACTAAACACTCGTCTAGTTGATTATACAATAGGTATTACAAGTAGCATGCCAACTTTAAAAGAATCAGTAACCACATAATTAATATACTAAATTAATTAATTATCGTTCATATAAATGAACCAACCTCTCGAACAAAAAACCAACAGGTAGTAAAATTAACCATATCCTTAGTGAGAATGACCAGCCCTTTTGTTAACCCATGTAAAAAGGGTGAACAGCTGAAATAAATGGCCAGCTATCACCGGGGTGTTAAATGAAATGACTGAGTGAATGAATGAATGAATGAATGAATGAATGAATGAATGAGTCAACGTTTTAGCGGGTAAACACACTCATAATCTAACGGCGGGATGTCACAATTTGCTTTCGAGCTTAAGCCTTGTAACCATGCTTTCGCGCATCAATGGTAAAACACTGCAACCTTTTCCACTCATAGATCTAATAAAGTCAGTTAAACATTGATGGCTGTCTTGGTCGTTAATCCCAATACGTGCCTTTATGCTTCATGGTACATGGTACAGAAAATGGCTCTACATCAGGTAATGAGAAAGCAGATGTCCTCAAGAGTGGTCAATTAGTCGAGGGGCATCCAACGGTTACATTCTTGCTTTGCTTATTGGGTCTTAAAAAACCGGTTGTGTCTGCTGTGACGGGGCTGCGGTGGGAATGGGTACAACCTTGCTACTTCATTGCGACTTAGTGTATGCCGACAATAGGGCTAAGATGCCATTTGTTAGTCTGTCCTTGGTTCCTGAAGCCGCATCAAGCTTATTGTTACCCTTAATCGGGGGCCAACAAAAAGCGGCTGAACTCATCTAACTCGGAGAAGTATTTAGTGCTGGGTAGACGTTAAAATCGAGTCGTTTTTTGACTCATCACTACGGCTATCACAAAGTAAGCTAACAAACCGATACTGGGATTACTGACAACGAGCCCTAGTGTCACAACACGTGTCCAAAGTAATGACCAGCCGTATTGTTTAGCCAACTTAGCTGATACGCCACATACGATCCGAGTTTCATCTTGTAATCTATCGATTAAACGCTTCATATTATCCTCTCGTACTCAACCAGGTTTATCCTAGTCAGTAATGGTGTTCAGATTAAGCTTGGTCATTAATGCTTGGCCATAATAGCCAGCTGACTACTGTCGCACACAGTGCAAAACTGATCACTGGCAATAACAATAACGACATTAATGGCAGCACCAAAGCTATATTCATTGCCCAATCCATTACTTGTTCTCAGTGGTCAAGGTTATTGTGGTTTGTGGTTGTTCAAAGCTAGCAAACTCTAGGGCTGAATTCATTTCAAATACCTGTTCAGCTATTTGAGTTTGCAACGACAACATTAACTCTTGTTTTACATTGGCAATCATTTCTTGACTAGCTTGGGTCATAGTCTGTTCAAGTGCAGCAACTGTATTAGCGGTTGACATTTCATCAGCCTGTGCCGAAACACTGGCGGTAACCAATAATGCTGCAGCAACTGATAACTGAACACTACGACGAATAACGTTAGTTGAAGTTAAAATAGACATAATGGAATCCTTTATTGTGCTGGTTGATGACAACTAAACACTCGTCTAGTTGATTATACAATAGGTATTACAAGTAGCATGCCAACTTTAAAAAAATCAGTAACCCCATAATTAATAGACTAAATTAATTAATTGTCGTTCATATAAATGAACCAACCTCTCGAACAAAAAACCAACAGGTAGTAAAATTAACCATATCCTTAGTGAGAATGACCAGCCCTTTTGTTAACCCATGTAAAAAGGGTGAACAGCTGAAATAAATGGCCAGCTATCACCGGGGTGTTAAATGAAATGACTGAATGAATGAGAGAATGAGTGAATGAATGAGTCAACGTTTTAGCGGGTAAACACACTCATAATCTAACGGCGGGATGTCACAATTTGCTTTCGAGCTTAAGCCTTGTAACCATGCTTTCGCGCATCAATGGTAAAACACTGCAACCTTTTCCACTCATAGATCTAATAAAGTCAGTTAAACATTGATGGCTGTCTTGGTCGTTAATCCCAATACGTGCCTTTATGCTTCATGGTACATGGTACAGAAAATGGCTTTACATCAGGTAATGAGAAAGCAGATGTCCTCAAGAGTGGTCAATTAGTCGAGGGGCATCCAACGGTTACATTCTTGCTTTGCTTATTGGGTCTTAAAAAACCGGTTGTGTCTGCTGTGACGGGGCTGCGGTGGGAATGGGTACAACCTTGCTACTTCATTGCGACTTAGTGTATGCCGACAATAGGGCTACATTTCAGATGCCATTTGTTAGTCTGCTCTTGGTTCCTGAAGCCGCATCAAGCTTATTGTTACCCTTAATCGTGGGCCAACAAAAAGCGGCTGAACTCATCTAACTCGGAGAAGTATTTAGTGCTGGGTAGACGTTAAAATCGAGTCGTTTTTTGACTCATCACTACGGCTATCACAAAGTAAGCTAACAAACCGATACTGGGATTACTGACAACGAGCCCTAGTGTCACAACACGTGTCCAAAGTAATGACCAGCAGTATTGTTTAGCCAACTTAGCTGATACGCCACATACGATCCGAGTTTCATCTTGTAATCTATTGATTAAACGCTTCATATTATCCTCTCGTACTCAACCAGGTTTATCCTAGTCAGTAATGGTGTTCAGATTAAGCTTGGTCATTAATGCTTGGCCATAATAGCCAGCTGACTGCTGTCGCACACAGTGCAAAACTGATCACTGGCAATAACAATAACGACATTAATGGCAGCACCAAAGCTATATTCATTATCCAATCCATTACTTGTTCTCAGTGGTCAAGGTTGTTGTGGTTTGTGGTTGTTCAAAGCTAGCAAACTCTAGGGCTGAATTCATTTCAAATACCTGTTCAGCTATTTGAGTTTGCAACGACAACATTAACTCTTGTTTTACATTGGCAATCATTTCTTGACTAGCTTGGGTCATAGTCTGCTCAAGTGCAGCAACTGTATTAGCGGTTGACATTTCATCAGCCTGTGCCGAAACACTGGCGGTAACCAATAATGCTGCAGCAACTGATAACTGAACACTACGACGAATAACGTTAGTTGAAGTTAAAATAGACATAATGGAATCCTTTATTGTGCTGGTTGATGACAACTAAACACTCGTCTAGTTGATTATACAATAGGTATTACAAGCAGCGTGCCAACTTTAAAAAACAACAGTAACCTGCTAATTAATTGACTAAATTAATTAATTATCGTTAATATAAATGAACTAAAATATAGAACAAAAAACCAACAGGTAGTAAAAATCACCATCTAGTTAGTGAAAATGACCAGCGATTTTTATGCAGTATTATAGCAAGGCTAAAAAGTAGCAATAAATAGCGAAATATCACCGCCAACTGAGAGGCTGTAGCAGAGATTAGTGGTTAACTTGGTGACTGGGTTAGTGGTTGAAGTGTGAAAATGTCGGTGACTGTATTAGTGACTGTCTAGCTTATGGTATTAGACACTGTTGTTTAGCAGGCTTTATGGTTCCGCTAGCGATTCTAGCGAGAGACAAAACCAAAAAACGCCTAATAATAGGCGCTTTTTATATGCTAACAGCTGTTTTCAACATGTCTGTCTGGCCGTTTATTTCACGTCTTATTCACGACATAAGCTCGCGACATAATCTGGTGACATAACCTCTATATAACGAGAATTATATCAAAGTAGATTCGTCACTGGCGAGTGCTTTTGCATCGACAAATTCAGCGGCGTTAAGCACAACCCCAATATCAGCATTGGGCTTATGAGCATTCTCACTCAAATGCCGACGCCAGCCACGCGAACCTGGTAAGCCCTGAAATAAACCAATCATATGACGGGTAATATGATTTAAACGACCGCCTTGGGCTAAATGCGCTTCAATATAAGGTAACATTTGTTCTATCACTTGTTGGCGAGTAATCACCACTTTATCGATTGCGCACAACTGTTGATCTACTTGCGCCAACATATACGGGTTTTGATAAGCTTCACGCCCCACCATCACCCCGTCAAGCTGGGCTAAATGTAGCTTTGCTTCGTCTAACGTTTTAATGCCACCGTTAATGCTGATGTTCAACTGTGGATAATCGCGCTTTAATTGATACACCCGATCATAATCTAACGGCGGGATCTCACGATTCTCTTTCGGGCTTAAGCCTTGCAACCAGGCTTTACGCGCATGAATAGTAAAAGCACCACAACCTTTGGCACTGACGATATCAATAAAGTCGGTTAAAAATTGATAACTGTCTTGCTCATCAATCCCAATACGGGTTTTGACTGTAATCGGAATATCACTGACTTGTTTCATCGCATCAACGCATTGTGCAACTAACTCAGGCTCGGCCATTAAACACGCACCAAAGCGGCCATTTTGTACTCTATCAGACGGACAACCCACATTCAGGTTCACCTCATCATAACCACGCTCAGCAGCCAATTTGGCACACGCCGCTAAATCAACCGCGTTAGAGCCACCCAACTGTAACGCCAGTGGATGTTCTGCAGTGTTATAGGCCAAATAGTCGCCCTTACCTTGCAATATCGCACCCGTGGTGATCATCTCGGTATACAACAAGGCTTTGCTCGACATTAAACGAGCAAAGTAACGATAGTGGCGATCGGTCCAATCCAGCATCGGCGCAATGGAAAAGGTGCGATCGAGTGTATCCGTTGGTGTGGCTAGCTTAGGCGTTGTATTCACTGAATTAACTACTCTCATATTTTGAGTTACTGTTACACATTTTAAGATATTTTTAGTTGCACGGGGGAAACAATAGGGAACCATAATTAATTGGAAAAATGGAAATGGGGAACCCGAAATTATGGCTTCTTATAGCATTCAAAAACGTGACAAAGCTGATGGTAGAAGTAAGTACCGTTGCTTATTTCGCGTAAAGAAAAAAGGCAACATATCATACACGGAGCAAAGAACTTTTACCAAAAAGTTAACTGCTGATACTTGGGGAGAGTAAAGAGTTGCTGAAATAGAAAAAATGGATTTGGAGACCAAGGGTCTATAAGTCTCAGGCCTCACCAGATCAGGTTAATGATTTTATCTCTAAAACTCATGGTATATCCTTTAGACAGCACAAAGCTAAATGACCGAGATGTCTCGATGACTTAACTTGGATTAAATAATATGGATTTATATATTTTCGCAAAAAAAGACTACCGATTGGCTGCAGCGGTCATTGATTAGCGTGTTTGATTTACAGTTGTTTTAATTCAGACCTAAGCACTGATATTTGACGGTCAATTGATTCGACTTCTGTATTTCCCTGTTGCATTACAGCGGTCATTTCTTGCGCTAGACTTTGCTGCCAAGTTGCACCGGCTAAATTATTGTTAGCTCGCTTACCTGTTGTGCGCAGTTGCTCGATTTTGTCATCACGATCTTTGAACGCTTTTGTCCTTTCTTTTTCGAGGTTTCTAATTTCACGTTCAATTTTTTGTTTACGTAAGTATTGAGCGATTTCAGCTTTTTTATCACGCGCATTAACAAGACTATCCTGCTGCCTTGCATCTATTGTCTCGTTAGTTAGGTTTTCAGGGTAACCTCTTGATGGTGCAACCACGCTGCCTACATTACTTAAATCTAACGGTTCGCTTTGGTCGTCGCATGGGTCTGCTTGATACTTACCATCCGCACACTTGTATACTTCTGCAGAAGCAGATACAGATACAGATACAGACATCATTATTAAAATAACGATTAATGATTTTCCATCCATAGAACACCTCTTATTTAGTTATTTTTATTGTACAACAGCCAGTAATCGTGGATGGCCATGTTAAGAGCTGTTGTTAATTTTTGCTTAAACCGAAAAAAGTCGCCCAACCTTCCCCGCGGCACAAACTCTCCCGGTTGATATTAGTTGCATAAGGAAGTATTACGCATAGCAAAATCCATGTTTAACGTGAATGTTGACGATAAGCCAATCATCGATACCTATCCTGCTTTGCATGATCTTAAACTCATAGCTTGAAGTAACAAACGGGACAAAAGATTAATCGATAATGCATTAACACAACTCATAACCGCATTAAAAAAAATTCAACTCCAATGAGTTCGTGGACTGTCTAAATTCAATGTCACCGCTCAAATTTAAACTCTCAAGCTTGCTGTTAGTAGCTATCAGCATATGATAAATTTAAAAAAATTAATGCGTATTAAATATGAATGTTGAACGACTAGATTATCACTCTTTAATAGTTTTTGAATCAGTAAGTCGACACCTGAATGCAGGCTTAGTTGCTAACGAATTAGGCATGAGTATTTCATCGGTAAGTCGCCATCTCGGTATATTAAGGGACATATTCAAGGATGTACTGTTTGTTCGTCGGGCTCAGGGTTTTGTATTAACCGATAAAGCGATACAGGTTTTACCCTGCGTTAAGCATCTTTTACATGGTTATCAGGTTCTCAAGCACAACCACACTGAGTTCAATCCTCTAACTGCTAAGGGGCATTTTAAGATCTATGCCTTCAACGAATTTACCTACGTAATAAATAAAGTCATCAATGAATTCGTGTTACCACAAGCTCCAAATTTAACATTCGAGATAAGAACCTTATCCACCGACTGCAGCCGAGCCATCGAGCACGGTGAAATCGATTTTGCCGTGGTATACGAAAATTTTAAAGACCATAAAATCATCAGCGAAATGATCTCCCCCACTGAAGAGATGTTTTTAATCGCCAAGGCTGGTCATCCGGTTTTCGATAATGAACTGACTGTCGACAACCTATGTAAGTATGGTTATTTTGAGTTAGATAATTTTAATGACCTCTGCTCACCACTGCTAGAGCAGATAGCGAAACAACAGGGAAAGAGTCTTCGAATCACTGGTGCGACAGATAATATCGCCGCACTGAGTCGTCATATTATCGATACTAATTCAATTTCGATGAGCTGCAATGTCTTTACCCGCGAGTACTATAACTTAGTTTCGCCTATACAAACTTGTACCCTGCCCCATGAGCTTACCGAACAACTGCTTGGTATGATCAACGTAGGACGCAAAGTAGGAAATTATCTGATTTACTCCGAAATTAACCAGTCACCGACTCACCACTGGCTCAAGCAGCAATTGTTTAACACCATTAAATATGAATGGTATCTGGCGATGGAGTCTTAAACTGGCGAGTACGAGCTTCATAAAAAAGCCTCTATTTATCCTTTGATCAGATAAATAGAGGGCATAGAGTAAAAGGTGTTTTAGCGCCGACGGGATGGGGAGCAACGTCTCCGTCAGCTAAGCGCACAACGACCCACGCCTAAATGTAGAAAAAGATGAATATTCACTCATTATCCCGAGTTCAGGATAAATAAACACAATTCAGGCCCACCTCATTACCATTTTCAATAACGAGGGGACCCTATGGTTTAATCAATCACTTTTATACTTTCTTGAGCCCTACGGGAACACCGTGTCTTGCCGTTGAACCAAAGGTTCTGTCGCGGTAAAGGCTGGCACCTTTTCGGGTTGGGTCGACAACATTGAACGCATTAGGGCATATACCCGTTCCACGCTCTTTGATCCCCGGACGCACCATACCATCCACCTCAACAGCACTGGCACCGAATGCGGTATGGCCATAACCCATACCAATGACGATAGTGTTCCGAGCAACCGTCTTATCCGCCTGAACGATCCCTTCTAAATATTTGCCCTTAGGTGAAAGAACCTGAGCCTTATCGCCAGATTTAAGGTTATATTTAGCGGCATCATCCTGATGTAACTGAATATAGTTTGTTTCACCTAACGCTGTGATGCGCGGCAGGGCAACCGAATATGGACTTCTCATCTGCAGTTTAAAGGTGGAGAAGTTAAACGGATAGTCCTTTTCATTCCAGTGATCTCGAACCGCTGAACCATCCCAGAATCTATCAACATCATAAACAGGCTGACCATCATTGCACTCACCGGTATAGGAGTCCTTTACTCTGGCTAATGATTCGTTATAAATCTGAAACTGAGTATCCATGCGCATTGCCGCATTGAAAAACTCGCCTTCATAACGCTCATCGACACGCTCATAACGTCCACCACGGGTTAGCATGAACGCTGTTGGTCCAATCTCTTGCGGCTTCAGGCGCGCTTCGAACATAGGTAAAGCACGATCGACACTGGTGAACTTAATGTCCTCATCCGTCGGTGTAGGTAATACAGTGCCTGTATGAGCAATGTTTGCAAATAACGGTACATAGAAGTCAGCTGGTGTATTGAGCGGGTATGATTTACCTGCAACATCAGTAAATGCGTTATCGCCAAATCCCTTTAAGCCGATCGCTTTACTGACATCAATGATGAACTGCTCCATATTGACGTGCTCACCCTTGGCTGTTTTAGCGGTGCGCGCTTCGACAACAGGAACGCAAGCCACATCACCAATATATTCGCTGCCCCACATACGTGAACTTGCCCATGCCTCATATTGAAGCGTATCCGGGACAATATAATCGGCGAAAACATTGGTTTCGTTAATATAAGGGTCGAGCGCAATGATCAAGCCCAGTTGCTTCGGATCTTTAATCGAGTCTTCAACCTGATCCTGTAAGCCAGAGCATCCGTAAATCGGGTTAGTTGACCAGGTGATCCACGCCTTGAAGTTAAATGGGTTTTTATTAGCATGGGCCACCAGCAATTCGCCACTGTTATCTTGCACAAAGGTGTTGTTCCATGCCTCATTTGCTGGGTATGGATTAAGCCCTTGGGCTACTTTCTGCTGATACTCATGGCTTTGTTCATAATCACCAGAACGCTCGGCATTGAAACCGGTCACCTCTGTGTGTTCAAAATCCATTAAGTTATACAGTGGGCCGTCATAGATATCATACATGGTGGAATAACCTACTCCGCCCATATGCATCATGCCGCCCTTGGCATTGTGTGCGCCAACCATAGTCGCCAACATGATCATCGCAAAGGCAAACTGACCGCCATCGGTAGCGTTACAACCGGTATTGGTTTCCATAGAGACACTGCGACCATGGGAGGTAAACTCCTTGGCCAACTCTTCTATCTTCGCCACCGGTATTTCACAACGCTTTGACAGCGCTTGCATGGAATGGCTGTTGACGCGTTGCTTGAGCAGCGAAAACGCAGTTTCAACCTGTACTTGTGAACCATCGCCTAGGGTTACGATGTCATTATAGAATAATGTTGCCGCCAGTTCGCTGTCACCCGTGACCAGTTTACCGGTTTGCTTATCTATCACCATCTTCGTTTCCGCATCGCCTAACCCACAGGCCTGTGCAGTCAAAAACTGGTTATAAAGAGGGTGTTTTTTATCTTTTACCACTAGGTAAGTGGCGTTGGTGTAGTTCATCTCACCGACGGCATCAGCGCTTGCCTGACTAGGCGCCTCTAAATAGGGTGTACGGTACCGGTCATTATTAATGATGTACTGCAACATGGCGAACATTAATGCAGTATCACCACCTGATTTGATCGGTAGCCACTCACCATTTGTGGTGTCAGTTTCTGAAGTCAATGAGCGCAGAATAGGATCAATGACCACATACTTAAAGTCATCACGATCGGTACGCGCCTTGGCTAAACGACTAGAGCCTACATTCAAGCCATTACCACTGAGACCAGGGTTAGTGCCGATGAAAATAGCAAACTTTGACTCTTCATAATCGACTTGAGGCAGCGCCATCTCATCGACAGCGTCGAAACAACCTAAAGCACAACCTGCAACCTGCTGGTGCCCACAATAAGAGTCCTTAGTGCCAATATTGGGCGTTCCCCATGCTTCAGCGACAAAACGATGCATGAAATCGGCACGTGCACCTTGTTCAGATGACGTTGAAACCAGCAACTGGTTTTTTACCGGACCAAAATCAGGATAAGCCGGATTAGCTAATGCGGGATTAGCGTGAATCGCCTTCAAGCCCTCAACATGTCCCTCACCGAAGAGATCGCCACCATTAACGACCTCTTTTAGCATTTGTTCATATGAGATGCTTTGCCACTTGTTATCACCACGGTTACCTACTCGTTTCATACAAGCGGTAATGCGGTGTTTATCATCGAACGCATCGGGAACGGCGTTACCACGACCACAAAGGGTTGCCCGATTACTTTGGCTTAAACCACTGGCCGCAGATAGCTGGAACATGGCATCTTTGGGCGATGTTTCCATTGTCATTGGTTGACCAGCCTTATTGGTCAAGGTGTAGGGGTTACCCACAGCCCGTAAAACCTTGTCGGTCTTATTATCGATACTCAATCGCGCACCACAAACATTGAAACAACCGTAACACTTGGAAAACGCGAAACGCTGTTCCGGATTTGCGATCAATTTGTTGTCAGCATCGAAGCTATACTCAGGCGTTAATGAAGTGGGTGCATATTTATTAATATCTGCATCACTTGTTTTACTGCGAGCGGAACTCATAACGTTGGTACTTACTGTACCGGCTGTCATTACTGCGGCGACCGATCCCGCCTTTAAAAATTTTCTACGATCCATGGTGCTACCTCTGCCACAATTGAGGAGAATGTATACTAAACGCGGTGTTGCTCTCTTCTTGCGTCAAGCCAATATAAAAAACATTCGGTGAAGTCTGTTTGCTCGCCTGCAGCACCATAGGGTTACTCTGACTGAGCAGTTTGGATATTTCACTATTAACATCGTTAATATCCCCAAAAACACGTGCACCACCGGTACAAGTCTCTACGCAAGCCGGCAACAAGCCTCTAGAGGTACGTTGAATGCAGAAGTTACACTTATCGACGGTACCCGTTGTCGAATTAGTGAAACGAACCCCACTGTATGGGCACGCCTGGATGCAGTAGTTACACCCTATACAAAGCGTAGAATCCACGACGACTATGCCGTCTTCTTCACGCTTGAATGTCGCGCCCGTTGGACAAACAGACACGCATGAGGGATCCTCACAGTTGTTACACATGATTGGCAGATTAAATGCGTACTGTTTGTTACCAATTTCCGCACTGGTTTGGATCACCTGAGTGCGATGTTCATCGGGTTTGGTACCATTTTCTATGCCACATGAGACAACACAGGCTTTACAACCGTTGCATCGGCTAAGATCGATCGCCATGGCCAGACGCTTTTTACCTTGTTGACGAATCGCTGCAATCGCGTTGCCCGCAGGCATAAACATCACCCCAGTTGTCGCAATTGCACCGCCAGCCAATAGTTTGAGGGCTCTTCTTCTATCTAGCATCGTAGACTCCTAATAATACTGACCAGCGAGTAAAACCGAGTAGCGCAAGCAAAATGCGCCTATTAATATCAACACAGCTAACAGATACTCTTTGCTATGAGACGCCGCGGTCTTGCCAATGATTGACGTTACATTCAGCAATAATGGAATAATTAATCCGATTAAAACGGCACCTATCCACCAAATAGCACCGGCATCACTTGAAATCGACAACAGGTTGTCTATTCCATTGAATATACTGATGTTACGAATCGAGTAGGCGAACACACACACGGTAAGTAACTCCAGCGCCAACAGTGCAGCATCTGATTTAGCGAAGGAGTGGTTGATATCGGTTATCTTGAGACGAGTTTTGACCATCAGCACTACAGCAGCGCCACAAGAGAGGGCCGACAGTGAAAATATCACCACCAGAATACTGTTTGACCAAACCAAGTTATGGCTGATATCACCAATAAGTAATGCAGTATATGAAGCAACGCAGATAGCCAAGATCACATTAATCGTTGCCAATAATCGGCTATAGCTAGGCTGATTAGCGTTCGATCTAAATGAGAGGCAAAAGAGCGAGGCAAAGATAATCGCCAACGTCAGCAACCAAGTACCTATGCTCATCATGGAGCTTGGCTCGAAAGTCATAAATAGGCGATAGAAACGGAAGAATTTACTCATATCAGCATGAGCAATCCCGTATTGGAATGAGGTGAGATCGAATACGATCATTCCCGTACCAATAATTAATAACAGCGTACCCACAATGGCACTTATTTTTGCCGTATCTAAGTGATGCGGCACTTGAATTTTATTAGATAGCACGAGACAACCACTAATAAAAAGTGCTCCGGCTCCTGCTCCGGCTAAAAATAGATAGGCTGCGACTAACAACCCCCAATGAACTTCGTTCATAAATATCCCTTATTATAATATTTATACCTTTACTGACGATTATTTATTCACACAAAACCGACAACTAAAGGAAAGCATAATTAATCAAGGCCAGTTTAAAACTGTAAAATTAAAAACTAACCGTTGACAAAATAATACCTAATATTAATAAAAACGAAAATAGCACTAAGTCACACAAAGCCGTAAAATATAATTTCAATTTATTTTATTAGACTCTACCCATGTTTAATAAATTTCGAAAAAACCATTTCCCGAAAAACAATAAAACCACACTTAAGATTAAATTAAAAATAATCAATGACTTAAGATAAATAATAAAAAATCATCTTAAAACAAAAAATAACAACTTATATTTAAACCATATCCCACAAAACAAAAAAAGCATTTATTAAAAAGTTAAAATAAAAACCAAAATCACAAACGAATATAAAGTTGCAAGCATTTCGATATTTTTAAAAATCAATTTATTAAATTAAACTAAAAGCTTGTAAAGTGAATAGCGAAATAATTAAACATAATAAATATACTAACTAGCAAATAGAAAACTATTTAATATAAGGGTTAATAATGAAAAAATTAATACTGTCATCGTGCATTATGGCAATGGCTATAAGTGCCAGTCAGACGGTTGCTGCCGAAGAGAGCCAATTTACAACGTCAGGAGTGATGATGGGATTGAGCAATTACCTTTGGCGAGGACAAACCATTAGTGATGATAAGCCATCACTTCAAGCCGACCTTATGGTGGAACATGACAGCGGTTTTTATTTAGGCACCGCATTTGAAACCTATCGCTATGAAGACGCGGATGATGTCATTAAAGATTATGAAATCGACTACTATGCTGGTTATTATCAAATGGTCAATGACGACTTAGGTTTCGGTTTTAATGCCATGAAATACACTTACGCCGCAGGTGGCGATACCATCGAGTACGCATTGTCAGTAGATTACCAAGCAATGAATCTGGCGGTTAATTACGACCAAGATCTAGAAACTTGGTATACCGAAATAAATTACTCATTGTCGCTATTTAACGATAGCAGCCTAGTCGCACATGCAGGCCTCTTTACCGATGCCGAAGCTTATGAGTTTGATGACGATGGAGAAGTGGCTGATAGCGCTTATGATATTGCACTGCGTTATAACTATCCTTTACTGTCACAACTGGATCTGATGCTGGAAGTCAGCTATCACGAATTTAACAATGATCATTATATGATTGGTTTAGCCTACAGCTTTTAACCTTAGTTAGAATAGAACTGTGAAAGTAGGTTCAGAGTACTAAAAGTATTCTAGTGGGGTACACATAACATGTGCTCCACTATAATCCTAATACAAGAAAAAACGTAATAATATCAGCATTAAATTGGCTAAAATAAGGTTAGAAAGAGTAACGCAATAAAACCAATCAACGTCCCTCATTCACCCACGCACGGCAATTAAGTCTGCAATAACCAATTATCAGCATGAGCACTTGTGGGATTAAAATCTTCAATATACTCGTTTTCGGGAAAATATTTTACTTTACCATTAACGCCCCATTTTAATTTAGTCAATATTCGGTAAATTATAGCAAAAACAGACAGATACTCTTTCATCGTTTTAGTTGCCTAACTTACAATTGTGCTGATCCACCCATTTTTATGCGCTCAACATCAACAGCCTATCCATGATCCTGTACTACCCAGTATTAAATAATGTTATTAGTTAATACTGATAGTTAACGTTATTGACTGATACTTATCGTCTATGTTGTTAATTAATACTGATGGTTAATGCTGTTAGTTAATACCGACCGTTAATCTTGATCATTATGTTATCTACCCTAGCCTTTTGTTTAAATATTCAACACCACTTAAGCTTTACCAGGGCAATGGGTTTATGGTGCTAAATAGCTGATTAGATATACAAAAGTAATTTCTGCGGCACATGTCTCTTTCCATTTCATTTTTGTGTTTTAAGCTAGAAGCAGTATTCCACTTTACTGATATAGTCAGTATTTATCATCATCAGCACCTTTGGTGGTTTATGATGATTGGGCCGTGTACCGTGAGCCCTCTTTATTCCCTTAACTATTCCTTATCACCACTCTTTATATGTAGAAGGATCGCTTAGCCTATGAACGTTGAATTCATCAACCCATTTCTTGTGTCTTTAATCAATGTTATCTCTACCATGGCAACAATGGATTTAAAACCTGGTAAACCTCAATTAAAAAACCATGATATTGCTAAAGGTGATGTATCTGGCTTGATTGGTATGGTGGGCCCTAAAACTCGCGGTTCGCTTTCAATTACTTTCGAAAAAACATTAATCCTTGAAATTATGAATAAAATGTTAGCTGAAAATCCTGGGGTTATTAATGATGAAGTGACTGATTTAGTCGGTGAGCTCACTAACATGGTCACCGGTGGCGCTAAAAACTTACTCAGCGAAAAAGGCTATGAGTTTGATATGGCAACACCCGCCGTAGTCTCTGGTAAAAACCATACGATTTCCCACAAAGCACGTGGTAAAAAAATATTAATGCCGTTTACCCACGAATATGGCAGCGCCTTTATTGAAATTTGTTTTGAGGATGTGCAATCGGTGTAATCAATGTCGCAGATAGATTGAAATGACCCGGCCAGATTGCCGACTCTGATACCATCAAGAATACTCTCGAAAATACTCTCAATAATGCTGTCAAACAGCCATAAACTAACATGCCCAAGCCGCGACTGCGTATTGGGCATAACACCAGAGCATGGTATGACTAATCAAGCAGCTCAACCAAGACTCGTGGGGTTAATTTAGTGACCAACTCGTAAGCAATAGTGCCAATATATTCGGCAACCTCTTCTACCGCCAACGCCTTACCCCACAGTTGTACATTATCACCCACGTTATCTTGCGCATCAGCACCTAAATCAACGGTTAACATATCCATCGACACTCGGCCCACTATTGGCACTCGGCGTCCGTTAATCCATACTGGCGTGCCTTCTGGCGCATTGCGTGGATAACCATCACCATAACCTATTGCTACCACACCTAGACGGGTATCTTTTTTTGCTGTCCAAAATGCACCGTAACCGACACTGTCACCCGCTTTGTGCTCGCGCACGGCGATGAGATTAGACACCAGCTCCATGGCAGGCACAAGTTTATGGTTACTCCCTTTATCACCAGCCAGCGGAGATACACCATAAAGCGCAATACCGGGTCTTATCCAATCGGCTTGGCTCGACGGCCAAAACAAAGTACCGGCTGAGTTTGCTAAAGTGCAATCGCCTTCAAGCGACTTTATCTTGCGTTCAAAAGCATCTATTTGCAACTGGGTTAATTGATTATCAGGCTCATCAGCACAAGCAAAATGAGTCATAAAATGAATCGGTTTCGCCACTTGAGGGCACGCTTGTAAACGTTGATAAACATCATCAAACTGCGCCAAGCTAAAGCCAAGACGATGCATACCCGTATCGATTTTTATCCATACAGTAACAGGTTGCTCTAAACTGACAGTTTCCAGCATTTGCAATTGCGATTCATGGTGCACCACAGTGTCGATATTATGAGTCACCAATATTGGTAAGTCTGACTGACGAAAAAAACCTTCTAATAATAGAAGCTTACCTTTTACGCCGCCGTCTCTGAGCTGCAGCGCTTCTTCAAGCCTTGCTAAACCAAACCCATCTGCGCCGCCATTATACTTGCCGACACTTTCAGCCACATTTAATAAGCCATGACCATAGCCATTGGCTTTAACCACAGCCATCACTTTGCTATTTGGCGCAATAAGACGCAGTTGCGCTAGGTTACTTTGTAAAGCACAACGACTAATTTCTGCACGGGGAAAAGGTTTCAATAGATAGCCCTAATTAAACAATAAATAACACGCCACGTTTTACTGCCTGTTAGGTGATTTGATGCATCAAATGCAACCACACTAACAGCGATATGTTGCTATCATAAACAACGGAAAACTATAACTAAATATAACATAATCAATGATTAATCTTGGTCGAACTGTGGACCAGAATAATTATCAAAACGAGAAAAATGACCTTGGAATACTAGACGAATACGCCCAATGGGTCCGTTACGCTGTTTACCAATAATGATCTCAGCAGTGCCTTTATCTTCAGAGTTATCGTTATACACTTCGTCGCGATAAATGAACATAATCAAATCGGCATCCTGCTCAATCGCACCCGATTCACGCAAGTCAGAGTTAATTGGACGTTTGTCAGCACGCTGCTCTAGTGAGCGGTTGAGCTGCGACAACGCGATAACCGGAATTTCCAGTTCCTTAGCTAACGCTTTTAACGAGCGAGAAATTTCCGAAATTTCCAAAGTACGGTTATCTTTTAACGACGGTACCTGCATTAGTTGTAGGTAATCGATCATTATCATAGACAAACCACCATGCTCTCGAGCAATACGCCTGGCACGACTGCGAACATCTGTTGGGGTGAGTCCTGAGCCGTCATCGATAAACATTTTTCCTTGTTCAAGCATAATGCCCATGGTCGATGACACGCGCGCCCAATCTTCATCGTCTAGTTGGCCGGTACGAATTTTGGTTTGATCAACTCGGCCCAGCGACGCCAACATACGCATCATGATCTGCTCAGATGGCATCTCCAGACTGAAAATGAGCACCGGCTTATCTTCATTCATAGCCGCTTGTTCACACAAGTTCATCGCAAAGGTCGTTTTACCCATGGAAGGACGTGCGGCAACAATAATTAAATCGCCAGCCTGAAAACCTGCAGTCATTTTATCTAAATCATTAAAACCGCTTGAAACACCAGTAACACCATTATGAGGATTATTGTAAAGCTGCTCAATCCTGTCGACGGTTTTTTCAAGAATGCTTTTAATGTTTTCTGGGCCTTCATTGGCATTAGTACGCATTTCAGCAATTTTAAACACTTTGCTTTCAGCCAAATCTAATAATGCACTTGAATCACGGCCTTCTGGGTTATAACCCGCATCAGCAATTTCGTGAGCAACAGCGATCATGTCACGAACAACCGCACGTTCACGAACAATATCAGCGTAAGATAAAATGTTACCTGCACTGGGGGTGTTTTTAGCAATTTCACCAAGATAAGCAAAGCCGCCGGCATCGTCTAATTGGTCTTCAATTTCTAACTGCTCAGATACGGTAATCAAATCCAGAGGTTGGCTAGACTCCATTAAACGTTGCATAGCCATGAAAATCATTCGATGAGAACGAGAATAAAAATCTTCGGCCACAACCGCTTCAGAAACACGATCCCACGCTTCAGCGTCTAGCATCAATCCGCCTAAAACGGATTGTTCTGCTTCAATAGAGTGAGGAGGCAATTTTAATGCATTAACTTCTACATCTCTCTGCCTGTTTCTGGCTTTAAAAGCACCTTGCTGTGACATTAACACTCCCAATTTACAACGACTTTACAAAATATGGTATAACACCGTGATCAAGCTTAATTTGCCATCATTACGAATTAAAATAACGGCTCCGTCAAACGGAAATAAAATAATAATTTAAGGAAAATACATGCGTATCGCACTTGTTGCAGCACTTTTGCTGACATCTGGCTTTGCCTGTGCCGACGAAGGCCAATGGCAACCGTATCAAATGCCATCCATAGCCGACAAACTCCAACAACGCGGTATTGCTATTCCCGCATCACAACTGGCCGATTTGGGACAATACCCAATGAATGCTGTCGTCAGTCTGGGGTATTGTACCGCCAGTTTTGTATCCCCCCAAGGCCTAGTTGTCACAAACCATCATTGTGCTTATCGCGGCATACAATATAACAGTAAAAAAGAACATAATTACCTCGAAGATGGCTTTTTAGCAAACACTCAAGCAGAGGAACCTTCAGCAGGGCCAAACGAACGCTTATACATTACCGAGAAAGTCACCAACGTGACCAGCCAAGTGATGGCTAACTTAAGTACTGAACCTTTGGCACGCTTTAAAGGCATTCAAACCAACAGCAAAGCATTAATCAAAAGCTGCGAAGCAGATGACAACTATCGCTGTTCGGTTAACAGTTTTCACCATGGTTTAGAATATTATCTGACTAAACAGTTAATCATTCGTGATGTACGCTTAGTGTATGCCCCCCCTGAAAGTGTTGGCGGATTTGGTGGTGATATTGATAACTACGAATATCCCCGTCATTCAGGTGATTTTACATTTTTACGCGCTTATGTCGGTAAAAACGGTAAACCGGCCTCTTATTCAGAAGATAACATTCCTTATAGCCCTAAAAGCTACCTTAAAATTAATGCTGACGGTGTAAAAGCTGGCGACGGTATCTTTGTTGCCGGTTATCCAGGCGCGACCAGCCGGTACAACTTAACCAGCGAGCTGCAATTTGCCAGTGATTGGATATATCCAACGTATGCAAAACGCTACCAATTACAAATTGACACCATTACTTTAATGGGTGATATCGATAAAGATATTGCGCTTAAATATGCAGGCACTATGGCCTCAATGGCTAATCGAATGAAAAAACTTAATGGCTTGTTAGATGGCTTTAACGCTACCGATATTGTCGGCATTAAGCAGCAACGCGAGAATGACTTTTTAGCTTGGCTTAAAAAAGACCCTAATGCTAACCAAAATCTAATCAGCGATCTTGAAGCGCTACTTGCCGAAAAACATCAGCAAATGCAAACCAATTATTTCTTTAAAAATGCCCAATCAAGCGAAATGCTTCAGGTAGCGAGTAAACTTTACCGTTTGGCTAAAGAAAGAAAGAAACCCAATGACCAACGTGAATCTGGGTTTCAGCTTCGTGATATGAAAATGTTTAAAGCAGCACTCAAACGCATCGATAGCAGCTTTGACCCAGTGGTCGATAAAATTTTATGGCTACAAGACTTACAAGCTTATGTTCGCCAACCGTTAAAAAACCAAGTGTTTGATAATGCCTTAAGCATCTCAGACAGTTTTGAACAGCTAGAAACAAAAGTTGAAAGTTTATACGCACTAACTGAGCTAACTAATCAAACTAAACGCCTTGCATGGATGGCTAAAACGGCTGCAGATTTTGAAATTAGCGCAGACCCGTTTATTCGTTTAGCGGTCGCCATTCATGAAACCAACATGACATTAGAGATAAGTGAAAAGTTGCTTGAAGGTAAGCTGTCGTTCGTTCACCCTGAATATATGAAGGCGATTATTGACTATTACAAATCAAATAACTGGCCAGTATATCCCGATGCTAATCGCACCTTACGCATTACTTATGGCATGGTTGATGGTTACCAATCCAAAGACGCGTTATACAAGCAACCATTTACTCGCTTAGCCGGCATCCTTGCTAAAAACACCGGAGAAGAACCTTACTATGTCCCGGCCAAGCTATTAGCAGCCATTAAAGCTGATGACTTGGGCAAGCATCGCGTCACATCGGTATATCAACAGCAAAGTAGTTGTCAGTTTATGTCTTGTTTAGACAAGCCCGCTGATTTTAACTCAGTACCAGTTAACTTTTTATCAAGCGCTGACACTACAGGCGGTAATTCCGGATCACCGGTATTTAATGGTAAAGGCGAATTAGTCGGTCTCAACTTTGACTCAACTTATGAAGCCATTACTAAAGATTGGTTCTTTAACCCAACGATTACCCGTGCAGTGCATGTCGATATTCGCTACATTTTGTGGATGATGGATAAGGTCGATCACGCTGACAATTTGATAAAAGAGTTAACATTAGTGACCAAGGCTGAAGGAGAAGCAAAGGTAGCAACTGCCATAGCGACAACTGAAATATTGCCAGAAATCACATCTGAAACGCCTACTAAAGCGACGACAGAAACAACAACGGTACTAGCACCCAAAGTGGCAACTGAGGCACAAGCAGATACGGTAATTGAAGTAGCGCCCGATGTTGCAATTGAAGTAGCGACTGAAGTTCCTACCAAAGCGACGGCTGAAGCAGTAACGGTACTAGCACCCAAAGTGGCAACTGAGGCACAAGCAGATACGGTAATTGAAGTAGCGCCTGAAGCCGTACCCGAAGTTACAACGACAGCACCTACCAAAGCAGTGGTTTTAGTAGCGCCTGAAGCAGCGCCCGAAGTTGTAACTAAAGCTGTAACTAAAACACCTGCCAAAGCAGCGGTTGTAGTCGCACCTGAAGCTGTGCCCGAAGTTGTAACGAAAGCACCTGCCAAGGCGGCGGTTGAAGTAGCAACTGAAACTGTGCCCGAAGTTGTAGCTGAAACACTTGCCAAAGCCGTGATTGTAGCAGCGCCCGAAGTTGTAACTAATACACCTGCCAAAGCAGCGCCCGAAGTTGTAACTAAAGCTGTAACTAAAACACTTGCCAAAGCAGCGGTTGTAGTAGCCCCTGAAGCAACAGCTGGAAAAGAACCAAACTAACCCTAGTAAACAATATACCAGTGACCATCAAATAGATGTTCACTGGTATATTATCTGACATTGAACGATCCCAAACAGCTGGCCGTGCGGCCTAAACAGTTATGGTTAGCAAGGCGAGGGATTAAATCGCAGACATAAAAAAACACCGCCCTAGGGCGGTGTTTTTTATGGAGCTAAAGGTAATTAAGCTTCTGCAACTACAGAAATTTTAACTACGGCTTTAACTTCAGCGTGTACTTGAACTTCAATTTCGAAGAAACCAGTAGTGCGTAAAGCACCTAAAGGTAAACGAACTTCAGATTTAGCAAGAATTACGCCAGCTGCAGTAACTGCATCAGCGATATCACGGTTGCCAATTGAGCCGAACAATTTACCTTCATCACCCGCTTTAGAAGTAATAACTACACCTTCTAAAACAGTTAATTTATCAGCACGAGCTGTCGCTGTTGCTAATTCAGTAGCTAATTTAGCTTCTAATTCAGCACGACGAGCTTCAAATACTTCAATGTTTGCTGCATTTGCTACAACTGCTTTACCGTAAGGTAAAAGGTAGTTACGAGCATAACCAGCTTTAACAGAAACTTGGTTGCCTAAGCTACCTAAGTTTGCAACTTTATCTAGCAGAATAACGTTCATTATCAAGTCCTCTATATTCGATTAGGAATTAATACTGCAATATTACTGATGTAAATCAGTATATGGCAGTAGAGAAAGATAACGAGCACGCTTGATAGCGCGAGCTAGTTGACGTTGATATCTAGCACTAGTACCAGTGATACGGCTAGGAACAATCTTACCGCTTTCAGTGATATAGTTCTTTAAAGTAACGATATCTTTGTAATCAATCTGTACAACACCTTCAGCGGTGAAGCGGCAGAACTTGCGACGACGGAAATAACGTGCCATTTTGACAGTCTCCTAAGTTTTCAATTCGACATTTTCAGCATGCAAGACTAAACGGTTTTGGCCATTTCGCCCTTGTTGTAGTGAAAGAAACCCTTCAACATCAACTTGCACACCTGCTTGTAATTTATTTGCAACGCTATTAAAGCGCGGGCCACTTAATACCACTTGGATCAAACAGTAGACGTTTCTCAACATTTCTACTTCTTGTCGCTGTGATTTATGCTCTACCGTTATGACCACATGGGCAATACCGCTAGGGCTATCAAATCGCCTTGAACGAGTTATCGTTCCTGACAACGTTAAGTGGTTATTCACAAAAAATTATTCAGCCTTTTCTTCAGCGCTTTCTTCTACCTTACGGTCATCAGCAGGTGAACGACGTGTTTCACGTTCGTCTTTTGCTTTTGCCATAGGAGAATCTTCAGTAACGGCAACTTTAGTGCGCATTACCATGTTACGCAGAACAGCGTCGTTGAAACGGAAAGCTGTTTCTAGTGCTTCAATAGACTCTGCAGATGCTTCTACGTTCATAAGAACATAGTGAGCTTTATGTAGGTCTTGAATTGGGTAAGCCAATTGACGGCGACCCCAATCTTCTAAACGGTGGACTGTACCATTAGCAGCGGTGATAATACCGGTGCAACGCTCAATCATACCTGGGACTTGTTCACTTTGATCTGGGTGAACCATAAATACGATTTCATAATGACGCATCTATTGCTCCTTACGGTTAGGTAGCCTCGTTTTGGCTCAGTCAGACCAAGTTAGAGGCAAGGAACGAATTAAAGTGACTGATTTGAGCGCGCGATGATACATAAAGTGCGCCGTAAACTCAAGCACTAACTCACTCTTTTCAGCAATCTTGATTACAGGTATGATGTCGACAGTCGAAAATATCGCGTTTACGCCGTTAAGAATAAAACACTCTAATGATGTCTATAAAAAAAATAGTAACCACATGCTGCTTCTTTCTATTGTCTGCACCAGCATGGGCATTGGTTCCACCAGATTACCAAGAGCCACCCAGTAATTTTAATGCTGAGATTGAAGCAGGACTTCAGTTAAATAGTGGCAATAATGAAACTAAAAACTTCAACGGCCGCACTTATTTAACTTATGACTCGCCGAGTACCAAACAGGAAGCGACGATAAAAGCATATTATGCTGCTGATGGAACCGAGTCGACCGCAGAGCGATATCAGCTGTTTTTACAGTCAAACTATAAGTTGGAACGAGGTTATGTGTTTGGTCGTGGTGAATTTACCTGGGACCAATTTGGCTCATACACACAAATTTCAACTATTTCAGCAGGTTATGGCTTTGACTTGATTAAAAACTATAAAACCAAATTAAGCCTTGAAGTCGGTCCGGGTTATCGTTATGACTTAGCCAAAGAAAGTACCTTAGTGCCTGACCCAGAAGCAAACCGCGATATTATTCTGCGTTCTGCGGCTAAGTACACGGTTAAATTACAAGAGTACACAAGCTTTAATGCCGATGTGACCGCTGAAACAGGTCAAGACAACAATACATTAACTCTTGATATGAGTTATAAAAATACTTTTATTCAGGATTGGGCATTTAAAATAGGCATGAACATCAAGTACACCGAGGTGGTTCCTGATGAAAGTAGAAATACCGATACCATTACCACATTCAACTTGTTGTACACGTTTCAATAGTTATTGATCTTCATTGAAGCGAAGCAATACACTCAATAAATAAGGCCTCATGGCCTTTTTGAACCACTAAATAAGGCCATGAAGCCTTTTTGAACCAATAAAGGCCCAGTTATGGACAGCCCGCTTCGCAGTTTTGCATCATTATATAGCACCACCTTTTTAATGGTGCTGGCGGCAGGTTTACTAACCACTTACTTAGGCTTAAGCCTGACTAACATGCAAGTTCCACAGATATGGATTGGTGGCATGATGTCAGCCTACTATATTGGGCTTGTCTGCGGCTCTAAAGTAGGTCATAAACTTATTGCTCAAGTTGGCCATATTCGTGCTTTTGTTGCTTGTGCGGGGATCGTTACCGCCTCTGCACTGGGTCATGCCTTAATAGACAACTTAACTGTCTGGTTAGTGCTACGTTTTGCTGTCGGTATGGGAATGATGTGCCAATACATGGTGTTAGAAAGCTGGTTGAATGAACAAGCTGAAACCAATCAACGCGGCACTGTTTTTGCGAGTTACATGATTGTATCTTACTTAGCATTAATGGCTGGCCAGGGAGCCATTAGCTTATATCCTGATCTAGGGTTAGAACCGCTACTATTAATAGCCATATGCTTCGCATTATGTATTGTGCCAATTTCAATCACCCGCAGAATTCATCCTGAACCGTTAACGCCAGCACCGTTACAAATGGGTCGTTATTGGAAACTCGCTCCTCAAGCCCTAACAACGATAGCATTAGGTAGCATGATAGTGGGGTGTTTTTATGGTTTGGCGCCATCTTACGCCACTGCCAAAGGCATTGATCCTGAACACGTTGCGATCTACATGTCTTGTACCATTTTTGCAGGATTGTTAGCTCAATGGCCCATGGGTAAATTATCCGACAAGATCTCTCGTAGCTTATTAATTCGAATTAACTGCACTTTATTGGGTGTTATCGTATTAATTATTACTGTCGTCCCATTCCACTCAGTATATTCATTAATATTAACCAGCCTATTTGGTATTTTAGCTTTTACCTTGTATCCATTAGCAACCGCATTAGCTAACTCGCGCGTAGAGCAACACGAGCGAGTAGGACTGTCAGCCACAATATTAGTCACGTTCGGTATAGGAGCAAGTATTGGCCCCTTAGTTGCTTCTGGCTTAATGCAAGCGTTAGGCGACCAAATGCTCTATGGATTTATGGCCATCTGTTCGTTTACTTTACTCGTAAGACTACTATGGATTAATGTCCGTCAAAAAGCTGAGCACACGACTACCGAAGATTATATAATGGCAGCGGGTGACATGGTAGGCTCGCCGCTAGCAGCCTCGTTAGATCCACGCGTGGATATTGAAATGGTCAACGAGCAAATGATCAATCCTGCTGAGGGTGCATTTGATATCATGCCAGAATCAACCGATGATGAGTTTGATGATACCGATGAGCCAGCAGAATATAATACCGCTTATGCTAGCATTGTGAGCGCTGATAATTTGATCCCAGAAGAATTGGATGACGAGGATGTCGACAACGAAATCGGTAGACGCTAATTTTCTTTACTTTGATATGTGATGAATAAAGTATTGAACAATAAAAAACGGCGATAAATATCGCCGTTTTTTGATCGCGCTTTATAGCAAACAAGCTACTGGTTGGTCATTAACTTAAACGCTGCCTGACCGCTTCAAATAAACAAACCCCTGAAGCAACAGACACGTTGAGACTCGACACGCTTCCAGCCATCGGAATTGAAACCAATGAATCACAGCCTTCGCGAGATAACCGGCGCAAACCTTTATCTTCAGCACCCATAGCAACCGCTAGCGGCCCTTTAAGGTCAGCTTGATATACATTACTCTCAGCTTCACCTGCCGCGCCGACTATCCAAACACCTTTATCTTGCAAGTGACGCATGGTACGAGCAAGGTTAGTCACTTGAAATAACGGTATGATTTCGGCTGCGCCACAAGCGACTTTGCTTACTGTTGAGGTTAATCCGACTGAATTATCTTTCGGCACGATAACCCCATGCACACCCGCAGCATCTGCATTACGTAGACACGCACCAAGGTTATGCGGATCAGTAACGCCGTCTAAAATTAATAAAAAAGGCACTTCTGTTTTATCAAGCAATGCATCTAAATCACTTTCAGTTAGAGGCTTAAGCGCTTTTACTCGCGCAACAATACCTTGGTGATGTGAACTACCGGCTTTGTCATCTAATACTTTACGTGCAGCACGCTGAAGTGTGGTACCAAACGTGGACGCTATATTAATCAACGGTGTTAAGCGTTCGTCATCACGGCCTTGTAATAGCCAAAGCTCAATGACGCGTTCAGGGCTATTATTTAACAATGCTTCAACGGCATGAATGCCAAAAATGGTATCTTGTTTTTTCATTTAATTACTATCTCTTGCTGCGCTTGGCAGGGTTTTTCTTAACACTAGAATTGGGTTTTGTGGCATCAGCTTTTTGTTCCACAGCGGAAGAGTTGTTAGCAACCGCAGGTTTGGCTGCTGGCGATGAAGCTTTTCCACTTGAACGACGCTTGCTGGGCTTAGGCTTATCCGATTTAGGCTTATCCGACTTAGGTTTATCAGATTTAGGCTTATCCGATTTAGGCTTATCCGATTTAGGCTTATCCGACTTAGGTTTATCAGATTTACCTGTCGATTTACCCCGTGCCGATTTAGCCCCTTCTGCATTCACTCGTTCACGAGCGGTTGAAGGTTTGCTGCCTTTGCGTGCAGGTTTACCCGCGCCTTTACTGTTGTCACCCACCATCAACAAGTCAATTTGACGATCATCAAGATTAACCGCGGCAACTTTAACGGTCACTTCATCACCCACTTGGTATACTTGGCGAGTATTTTCACCAATTAATCGTTGGCGCATAGGATCAAATTTATAGTAGTCACTGGCCAGGCTTGAAATATGCACCAGCCCATCAATAAATAATTCGTTAAGTCTGACAAACAATCCAAAACTAGTGACTGAGGCAATAACTGCATCGAAGGTATCGCCGACATGATCTTGCATATATTCACATTTCAGCCAATCACTGACATCGCGAGTTGCTTCATCAGCGCGACGCTCAGTGGTAGAGCATTCTTCACCTAATAAATCTAATTCTTCAAGTTGGTAGAGATAACCCCCATCCCGCGTCCACTTATCGTTAACATCGCCCTGCTCTTTTGCGAGCAAATATTTGATCACTCGATGCAAAACCAAATCAGGGTAACGGCGAATTGGCGAGGTAAAATGCGAATACGCTTCTAATGCCAAACCAAAGTGACCTTCGTTATCTGGGCTATAGACTGCTTGACGCATAGAGCGCAATAACATCACTTGAATTAGCTCAAAGTCAGGGCGATCGGCTATTTTCAGCATGATATTTTGATAGTCTGTCGGTGTCGGCTCGAGTCCACCATCCATACTTAAGCCGCGTTCAGCAAGAAACTCTTTAAAATTAGCCAGTTTTTGCGCCGATGGAGCTTCATGAACACGGTATAGCACTTCGCCTTTGTGTTTTTTAACAAACTTAGCTGAAGCCACGTTGGCTAAAATCATACATTCTTCGATGATCTTATGCGCTTGGTTACGACCTCTTGGGACGATTTTGTCAATTTTACGCTGCTCATTAAAGATAAACTGCGTTTCTAGGGTTTCAAATGCAATTGCCCCACGCTCTGCACGACGCTTATCTAAGGTGAGATATAATGACTGCAAACACAATAAATGTGGGAATAACGCTTCGTGCTCAGGCGCAATAGCGCCACCTTCAAGCATCGCGGCCACTTGAGTGTAAGTAAAACGAGCATGAGAGTGCATTACTGCAGAATAAAACTTGGTTCCCGATAATTTGCCGGCAGCAGAAATGGTCATCTCGGCCACCATGCACAAACGATCGACCTGGGGCTTTAATGAACACAAGCCGTTAGAGATTTTCTCAGGCAACATTGGAATAACTTGCGACGGAAAATATACTGAGTTACCTCGTGAGTGAGCCTCAGTATCTAATGCAGAATCAGTACGTACATAATGGCTCACATCAGCAATCGCAACCCATAAACGCCAGCCACCACTTGGTTTTGCTTCAGCGTATACCGCATCGTCAAAATCACGGGCATCTTCGCCATCAATGGTGACCAACGGTAAATGACGTAAATCAACGCGACCTAACTTATCGTCTTCGGTGACTTCGTCGGGAATACGTTTAAGTTTTTTCTCAATAATCTCAGACCAAGTATGGGGTAAATCATAATTACGTAACGCAATTTCGATTTCCATACCCGGTGCCATTGTCTTACCCAAGACTTCAGTCACTTTTGCTGCTGCTTTAACAAAACGACCTGGACGACGAGTTAATTCAACAACAACCACATCACCGGCGCGAGCGCCAAACGTATCTTCGCTGGCGATTAATATTTCTTGGGTAATACGTCGGTCATCTGCAATCACAAAGCCCATACCGCTGTCGACGTGATAACGTCCAACTAACGCTGCGGTTCGCTCATGTACTAGTCGGACAATACGTGCTTCACGGCGACCACGACGATCGGTACCCGCTTTTTGAGCGAGCACTTTATCACCATGGAAATACATCAGCATATCGCGATTATTAATAAATAAGTCATCACCGCCTTCATCTGGCTTAAAAAAGCCAAATCCATCGCGATGGCCTAAAACCGTACCAGACAATAAATCCATCCGTTCAGGTAAGCCATAGCTTTGCCCGCGGGTAAAGACTAATTGCCCATCACGTTCCATTGCGCGTAAACGGCGACGAAGCGCTTCTAATGGCACTTCTTCAGTAATGGTTAATGCTTCGGCAATTTTATCGCGGGTAACAGGAGACTTTTGTGCACGCAAGTATTCTAAAATATACTCACGGCTAGGAATAGGATTGTCGTACTTGTCTTGTTCTCTCTCAAAATGAGGATCGTTGATCATTCAATTTCCAAATAATTCGCTCCATATCGTGGAGCCTTTAACGTGTGTACAGCTGTGGCTGCTGTGCTCTGGCCACAATACTGGCAGGCATTTTTGCAGCTAGCATCTGCAATAAGGACGAGGCCTTTTTCTGTTGGGCGTCGTCGTCAAATATACTGTTATATAACCAATGATAGCCTAGTTCATAATCGGCAGGACTTCCGTAGCCTTGTCCAAATAAACGAACCAATATCATTTTTGCGGTTAAATCCCCATTCGCTGCGGCAGGCAACACATATTGCACGGCACGATTAGGATCTTTAACCACTAGTTTACCGCGATAATAATAATCTGCCAATTTTACCATCGCTTCGGGGCTACCTTGCTCTGCAGCGGTTTGCAGTAGTGCCATACCGCGAGAGGGATGTGCCTTTACGCACACACCGTTATTGAGCATTTCACCCCATAAAAACTGGTACATGGGTTGCTGCAACACTTCTGCACGGGCTTCAATGTCTTGCACTAACTGACAGTCGTCAGCTTTTACGCGTTGCAAATATTGATTTGAACGAATGAGCGAAATCAATTGTTGATCGCTATAGATATCGACGGCTTCGGTGACCGCAAAAACATTGATGGACACAACACTCAACAACAATAAAGAGATACGCAACATAAGGATTCTCGATGACACTATCATGACTAACCCATCGGCAGTATAGCGTATTTCTTGAGTAGAAACTGCTACGACAGTTAATCGCACTCATTAAAAAGGCCGCTTATCGCGGCCTTTTTAGTTTACTTGAACGGACTCACCAAAATCATGGTTTCATTTCTATCCGGACCGGTAGAGATAATATCAATGGGCGTTTCTAATAACACTTCGAGACGCTTGATATAATTAATTGCCGCGGCAGGTAATTGCTCGATGGTTGTGGCACCGAAAGTGTTTTCACTCCAACCAGGCATAGTTTCATAAATTGGGGTAACTAGATCATAACCTTCAGCAGCTAAAGGGGTCACCTTTGAAACTGTTCCATCAGCATATTGATAGCCAACACAAATCTTAACTTCTTTTAGACCGTCTAAAACGTCTAATTTAGTTAAGCAAAAACCGCTAAGACTGTTGATTTGAACGGCACGGCGCATGGCCACAGCATCTAACCAACCAGGGCGACGTTTGCGACCCGTTGTAGCACCAAACTCTTGGCCTTTCTCACCAATATAATCACCAATTTCATTGGTTAATTCCGTTGGGAATGGACCCGCACCGACACGCGTCGTGTACGCTTTCATGATGCCTAACACATAGTCTAGATGACGAGGACCAAAACCTGAACCCGTCGCAACACCACCCGCAGTTGTGTTTGATGAGGTCACAAATGGATAAGTACCGTGGTCGATATCCAATAATGTTCCTTGAGCGCCTTCAAATAGAATGGGCTCACCCGCTTTACGGGCAACATCTAACATTTCACTGACATCAGTACACATGCTTTTGAGATAATCAGCAATTGCCAATGCATCATCTAGTGTTTGCTGATAATCAACGGCTTCAACATGGTAGTACTCAGTTAGCATAAAGTTATGGTATTTCATAACTTCTTGTAACTTAGTCGCAAATAGTTCTGCATTAAACAAATCACCAATGCGCAAACCGCGACGAGAGACTTTGTCTTCATATGCAGGACCAATACCCCGTCCAGTGGTGCCGATGGCTTTATTACCGCGCGCTTTCTCACGGGCAACATCTAATGCACAATGGAATGGAAGGATAAGCGGACATGCTTCAGAAATTAATAAACGTTCCTCTACAGGGACACCACGTTTTTTTAACATGTTGATTTCTGTCATCAACGCATCAGGAGAAACGACCACACCATTACCGATAATGCATTTTACGTTATCACGTAAAATACCTGACGGAATAAGATGAAGAACGGTTTTTTCACCATCAATTACCAAAGTATGACCGGCATTATGGCCGCCTTGGTAACGAACTACATATTTTGCCTGTTCTGTTAAAAGGTCGACAATCTTACCTTTACCTTCGTCACCCCATTGAGTGCCGAGCACGACTACATTCTTACCCATGATTAGCTGCAACGTCTTGTGGTATAAAATAGAATTTTAACAGATTTTAGGGGGTTATAGGCAAGTATTTTATTGAAATGTGATCAATAAAATGACGCCTATAGTCACTAAACAGCCACCTAAGCGTCTGAGAACATTTTGCTTTTGTGTTGAAAGCTCTAATAAATATTTTTGCCACTTGTTAGGGAAAAGTAACGGACCAAGCCCTTCAAGAATTAAAACTAAGCCAAATGCGGTTATTAACAGCTGTATATTCATGTTGTAGTCTCTCTTTAACTGACACCAATCGTGTTCAATATTGGGTCATGCAGCGGGAATTTAAGTTGTTTTAATCAAGACCAAGACTTAAAGGCATAGTGTTGTTCGGCAACTGCTCTGGGTTGATCTACCTTTTGTATCTGACCGCCATGGACAATGGAGGAAATGTCTTATCTTGTATGGAACAAAATAGATCATGCCGTCGTACGTTAAAATGCGTCAACACAGAGTAAAGTAATTTGATTGGCATGACATCTTCGGCCGATGTTTTCGAGCTTATCTGCAGCGATTTTATAGAACATCATTAATATGCACACAAAACACATCTTGCGCGCTAAATTTTAGGCAATAAAAAACCCAGCATAAGCTGGGTTTTTTGAATCCAAAAAACGAATTAACGCTTAGAGAACTGTGGCTTACGACGTGCTTTACGTAGACCAACTTTCTTACGCTCAACTTTACGTGCATCACGGGTAACAAAACCAGCGGTACGTAGAGAAGGACGTAATGTTTCATCTAGTTGCAATAGTGCACGGGTAATACCGTGACGAATTGCACCAGCTTGGCCAGTAGTACCACCGCCCTTAACAGTTACATAGATGTCTAATTTATCAGTCATTTCAACTAACTCTAATGGTTGACGAACAACCATACGAGCCGTTTCACGACCAAAATACACATCCAGTGGAAGTTGGTTAACAACGATATTGCCACTACCTGCTTTAGCGAAAACGCGAGCTGTAGATGTTTTGCGACGGCCAGTGCCGTAGTACTGAGTTGCAGCCATTTTATTACTCCTCCCGTTTAGATATCAAGAAATTGTGGTTGTTGTGCAGCATGGTTATGTTCTGTGCCAGCGTAAACTTTAAGCTTACGGAACATAGCACGGCCCAAAGGACCTTTTGGTAACATACCCTTAACTGCTTTCTCGATGATCATTTCAGGCTTATGAGCTTGAAGCTTCTCAAAGCTGATCTGCTTAATGCCACCAATGAAGCCTGAATGAGAGTAGTAAATCTTACCAGCAGCTTTATTACCAGTTACAGTTACCTTTTCAGCATTGATAACGATGATATAATCACCAGTGTCAACGTGCGGTGTGTATTCTGGCTTATGCTTGCCACGTAAGCGAGTTGCGATTTCAGTTGCGATACGACCTAAAGTTTTGCCTTCAGCGTCAACAACAAACCAGTCACGAGTTACAGTTTCTGGTGTAGCAGTAAAAGTCTTCATTATTACAAAAACCCAAAGTTAATTTTCTGTCTTACATGCTGAATGCGGATTGCAATCAACACAAAATTACCGATTCTTGCCCCTTCGAACATGAATATTGGCTTATAACTTCCGCCCAATTGGCGGATTAACGCGGGCAGGTCGCAGATTATACGCAAAGCCACAGCAAAGATCACCTGCTTTTTGATAATATTTTAAATTAACTGTTCTATACACGTTGAACAAAAAGCGTTCGGCTTTTTTTAAAAAAATAGCGCTGGTAAACTAAGGCAAATGTTCCAACGCGAGATACTCTCTCGATTGCATTTCAATCAACCTTGAACGGCAACGCCTGAATTGAAAACTTAACAGGCCATCAGTATAAATGTGCTCCAATTCCACTTGCGCTGAAATAATCAATTTCACATTTCGCTCATAAAATTCATCGACCATAGCTAAGAAACGCCGGGCGATATCATCACCCGTTTGCTGCGCCCCCATTTGCTCAAGCCCACTCAACAGCACAGTATGATAAAAGCAAGCCATTTCCATGTAGTCACGTTGCGAACGAGGCCCATCACACAAATCACGGAAGTCGATTAACAGCACACCTTGCGACTGTTGACGAATACGAATGGCGCGTCCATCGATTTCTATCGGCGTGGTAAATCTATCTGATTCCGGCGCGAGTTGATCAAAATAATGTAATAGATTGATATCAGCTTGTTCATCGAGTGGATAATGATAAATCTCTGCTTGCTCTAAGGTCCGTAGACGGTAATCAATCCCTGAATCAACATTTAAGACTTCACAATGCTGGTTAATCAATGCAATCGCAGGTAAAAAACGCACCCGCTGTAAGCCATTTTTGTATAATTCATCAGGAATGATGTTCGAGGTAGCGACAAGTGCGACCCCTTCTTTAAACAATGCTTGAAATAAGGTGCCCAACAACATGGCATCAGTGATATCAGACACAAAAAACTCATCGAAGCAGATAATTTGATATTGTGACGCCATCTTTTTAGCAATCGTCAGAAGAGGATCTTGTACCCCTTTGAGTTCGCCTAAGTCATGATGAATTTGATGCATAAAACGATGGAAATGAGCACGTAATTTTCTCTCCGTGGGCAAGGCATCAAAAAAGGTATCCATCAGATAGGTTTTACCCCGGCCAACCCCACCCCATAAATACAAGCCTTTTACTGGGGCAGATGCCGATTTTATCCCCACCGCAGCAAACAACTGATTCAAGCCCGAAACGGGTTTAGCGGCGACAATCAACTCGTCATATACGCGTTGCAATGACTTAACCGCTTGTTCTTGTGCGATATCATGTGAAAAGTCGTCTCGGGTAAGGTCTTGCTGATAATGTTGCCAAGGGGTTAACTGCGACACGATTACGACTCTCTTACATCAAATAATTGCTGCGGATAATAACATTAAACAATAAGTACGAGTAATGGCTTCAAAGGATCAAATTAACCTTTGTTAATAAAAAAGGAACTAACATAATAACAGCCACTCTGATTGATTAACGTAAATTTGCTTATTCTTTACCTATAATTGTACTGACTTGCTCGCCATTGTGGAACATCATAAAACGAGCTTTAGGCAACACATCAGCAAAATGATTAACGATATTTAACTTTAACATCATGTCATCAAGCCAGATATTTTTCTCATCAAGCTTGAATGTATACAGGAGCTGTCCCTAGATGAAAACCAAATTAAGCTTACTCTCTGCTGCGTTATTAACGGCATCGTTAGTCATGACACCAACGCTGTCGCTAGCGGCCATTCCACAAGCCGTTGACGGTCAAACCCTGCCTAGCTTAGCGCCAATGTTAGAACGCACAACGCCAGCAGTTGTGTCGGTAGCAGTAACGGGCACCCAAGTGTCAAAGCAACGTGTACCGGATGTGTTTCGCTATTTCTTTGGCCCCAACGCACCACAAGAACAAGTTCAAGAGCGCCCTTTTAGAGGCTTAGGCTCTGGCGTTATTATCGATGCTGATAAAGGCTACATTATTACCAACAATCACGTCATTAACGGTGCAGACGACATTCAAATTGGTTTACATGATGGTCGCGAAGTAACGGCTAAGCTCATTGGTGCAGATAAAGAGTCCGATATTGCTTTACTGCAAATTGAAGCCCAAAACTTAACCGCTATTAAGCAAACTGATTCTGACGAAATCCGCGTTGGTGATTTTGCTGTTGCCATTGGTAACCCATTTGGTCTTGGGCAAACCGTTACATCAGGGATTGTCAGCGCGCTAGGTCGCAGTGGTTTAGGCATAGAAATGCTCGAAAACTTTATCCAAACAGATGCCGCTATAAATAGTGGTAACTCTGGCGGCGCATTGGTTAACTTAAAAGGCGAACTCATCGGGATAAATACCGCAATTGTCGCCCCTAATGGCGGTAACGTCGGTATTGGTTTCGCTATCCCTGCCAATATGGTGAATAACCTTGTTGATCAAATTATTGAACATGGTGAAGTCAGACGTGGGGTATTAGGTGTATCAGGACGCGATCTTGATAGTGAACTCGCCAAAGCTTTTGGTTTAGATACTCTGCATGGCGGTTTTGTTAATGAAGTCATGCCAAAAAGTGCTGCGGATAAAGCAGGGCTAAAAGCGGGAGATATTATAGTCAGCCTCAATGGTCGCAGTATTAAAACCTTCCAAGAATTACGGGCAAAAGTGGCCACTATGGGCGAGGGAGCAGAAGTAGAATTTGGTATTATTCGTGACGGCGATAAAAAAACTATTGAAGCGACATTAGGTAAAGCAGATAAAGTCGAAGCAGAAGCGGGTAATGTGCATCCTATGCTACAAGGTGCCACGTTAGAAGACAGCAAAAAAGGCATCCAGATCACAGAGGTTGCTCAAGGCTCACCGGCGGCAATGAGCGGTTTAGAGAAAGGTGATTTAATTGTGGGGCTAAACCGCAGTAAAGTGACCAGCCTTAAAGCATTAACAGAAATGTTGAAAGATAATCAAAGCTCTGCGGCACTTAAAATATTACGTGACAACCATTTGCTCTACCTTGTTTTACGCTAACATGTATTACGCTAACATGTATTACATTATTATTGCCTATAAACAGAGTCACACAGCAATAACAACCATTACGTTATAGTCTTTGGTGTTAGTTAAAGAATGAAGCATCGCCAAGCCTTTGGTCGGTGCTTATTTCTTTGAGCTATGTTAATATTTCAACTATTATTTTTAACAATTATTCAAGCCATGAATTTAAAAGACACTTGCATTTATATAACTAAAGCTGTGGTATTTGGTCTGATCATGGCAGCTGTTTTTTTAGCCATAACCTCGTTGATGCAAAATTCCTCGTTCAATCATAATTTATCCAATGTCAGCTCCAGTGGCTCAGAATTATCTTTTGCTAAAGCCGTTCGACGAGCCGCACCGGCAGTTGCTAATATTTACAGTCTTAGTATTGATCAAGGTAATCCACTCAATTCAAGTTCGCTTCAAGGCTTAGGCTCTGGGGTAATAATGAGTAACGAAGGTTATGTACTAACCAATTACCATGTGATAAAAAAAGCCGACGAAATTGTTATTGCACTGCAAAATGGGCGAAAATTTACTGCCGAAGTGGTGGGTTCCGATCCCGAAACAGATTTAGCTGTATTAAAAATTGAAGGCGATAATTTACCTATCGTACCGGTTAATCTTGATAAACTAGCCCAAGTCGGCGATGTGGTATTGGCGATTGGTAACCCTTACAACATTGGCCAAACCATTACCCAAGGTATTATTAGTGCAACCGGCCGCAACGGCTTAAGTTCTGGTTACTTAGACTTCTTACAAACAGATGCGGCCATTAATGCCGGTAACTCTGGCGGAGCATTAGTCGATACCGGTGGTGAGCTCATTGGTATCAACACCGCGGCATTCCAAGTGGGTGGCGATAATGGTGGTAACGGCATTAGCTTTGCGATCCCGATAAAGTTAGCCCACAGTATTATGGACAAATTAATTAAGGATGGCCGGGTTATTCGTGGCGCGTTAGGCATTTCGGGAGAACCGCTTAACGCTGTCATGGCACAAATACTTAACCTACCAGATTTGAAAGGCGTGTTGGTGACGGGTATCGATCCTGGCGGACCGGCTGCCCGAGCACGTTTAACCCCTAGGGATGTTATTACTCAGTATAATGACGAAGATGTGCCTGGTGTTGAAATGTTGATGGACCGAATTGCAGAAACCCCACCGGGCACGAAAGTCAACATGACCATTATACGTGAGGGTAAAAAGCAGACGCTGCCAGTCATTATTGCAGAAAAAGTCACTAACCCTGAGTAATACCATTAAAAATATCGACAAAAAAGCCATTCAATTGAATGGCTTTTTTTGTACAACACTAGCGCTAACGATTCCGCATTTTCTTAGATAAATATAAATATATAAGACAATTTATTCTTTAACTGAAATGCTAAGCCATGTGTTGCTGAAATTTTAGCTTTTTGCTAAGTCGATTAACTCAGTCTATTAACTAAGTCGATTAGTGACTCGAATTAAGTAAAACATCTATGGCCTGCCAATGCCTAAAGCAGGCAGGTCTTTTGATGCACTTTTGTCATCCTGATATCATTTTCAGCATAATTGTGGCTAACATATTACTCAATAAGGCAATAACGGATATAGCGATAAGTAAACGCCATAGGCTTTAACGCCTTCACCATGGGCTATTTATCCCTTAGGGGAATTCACCAACAAAACGATTACCTTGTTCGTCGTCAATAATTGAACTTGAAACGCTTTGACTATGCAGTGAATAACGATGCCGACGACATGCCGTTTTTGAAAACCAAACTATTAATAATTCCCTTTGGGAATAATGTCTCGTTCAACAATAATTACCTTTATAGCATCAGTGTATCCGTCTGCATTGATGTTTTACCCACACTACTTTTTACCCACCGATTGTTGATCTAATTTATCTTTAGACTGTTTGTGTTGATTAATATCTTATGAAGGATACGACTATTGTTACTGTTGAGCGCTAATTTATTCCCCTGCATCACCACGACAACCTAAATCAACTCAATCACTATTTTTAGTGCGGGGTAAGTATTTTATCTTCTTGCAGCTGAGCTTTAGTTTGTTCAACAATGTAAGTCATGATTATATTGTGTAAATTCATTCATGTTAGCGCTACTTGGTAATAACACTCGCTTAATACTGGCGGGATGGTTCAATAACGCCAAATGATGGTTTGAAACTATTTTGCCTTGGTGAATAGTGAGCAACATAAGGTCTTTGATCCATAAACCCCGGCAGTTAAACATTAATGAAAAAAGCCATCAATTAATATTGATGGCTTTTTTCATTAAGCGGTTAATTCGTTAACTCATTTAAGTTACTCAAACAGTTTCATCACAACAGTTACATGGATAATCTAAAACCAGATTATTGACGGCTTCATCATTTAACAATAAAAAAAGCCATGCGGAATACCGCATGGCTTTAAGGTAGCGCTAATGTTTACTTATGCATTTTACCATCAGGTAGTGCTGCTGCTTTATCAGCATAATCAGCATGGCACTCACCGCAAGAGTACTGCGCGGTTGCCCAAGGCATTTGGAACTTACCATCTTCAGTGAACTGCTTCGCGGCAGGGTCTAGGTCAAGAGTAAACAGGTGAGATTTGACGTCACCAAAGGCCGTTGTGCCATCTTTTCCGAAATGTTTTACTGCGCTCTTAGCCAATTTTGGCATATGACAGTCGGTACACTCTGCAACAAACTCATGTACTCCAACGGTAAACTCTTTCTTGTATTCACCCATATGGCAAGAAGAACACTCTTTAACTGCACCAGTATGCAAACCATCAGCACTGTCTGCATTTAAGGTAGACTTGTGAGAATCATGACAAGAGGTACACGCCATACCGCTCTTAGGACCAATTTCGTCACCGGCTTTATAAGTGCCATGGTCTTCAGGTACAACGCCTAACATTTCATCGCCAGTCTGGTGATGCTTTGATAATCCACCACTAGAGATGATACGACCACCGACTTTACTTCCATCAGGGAAGGCATCGTTATAATGGCTAATAAATGTTGGGTAATCTTTCTCACCATCACGAGTATGACACTCGGCGCATGTGACCGCTTTACCATAGCCCATATCATCGGCTAAGAAATCTTCGGTTATACGAGCAACGGCAATCTTAACGATATTTTCTGATGATGGTGCTTTGACATGCTCACTACCCGCGCCATGACAAGATTCACACTGAACGCCTTGCTCTGCAAAGGTACCATCCATGCCAGGAAGATCATCTTGACGTAATGGGCTGCGAGTATCGCCACCTGCTACATCAGTCGTACGTTTCCACCCCGTTGTATGACAGTTACCACAGCTATATTTAACATTGAATTGGTCTCCCTTGTAATCGCCCATAACATCCACATCACCTGGATGATTATCAGGAATATTCAATTCACCAGCAGCATTACGAATATTGTATTGCACGTCTTGACCGGTAACGATGTAGCCATCTTTGTCTAACCAGCGCATTTTCCAACCGTAACCACCAACAGTATATGAGACCTCGTCATAACTTGTTGGTGCACCTAAATCATTATTGGCTGTTGAATTGACCAACAAATCGATAGCGCCAATAATGGTTGTAGCAGGAGTATACGGAAATACCGGAGCATCATTGCCCGGGTTTTTCATGATTTTGAAGTTGTGACCAGTTTTTACAAAAGTCTCGTGCGTATCAGCGTGGCAGGCAGCACAAGATGAAGACCCGACATAGCTTAATGCTTCTGGCTCAGGAATAGCCTCTACGGTTACCGTGGCTACAGCTGATGCTTCGTCGGTGCCATCAGTAATGGTGTAATTAAACGTCACTTCACCGGCTTCTGCACCAGCGGTAAAGTCAACCTTGCCATCTTTAATCACTGCGCTACCAGAATCAACAGAAACAATTGCCAAGGTGTCGCCATCGGCATCGGTGTCATTTGCTAGCACATCAATGGTCACAACTTGTGCAGCCAGAACATTGGCAATATCAGCAGTTGCTACTGGGGGGGTATTTTCATCTGCTGGTGGTGGAGTAACGGTATCGTCATTGTCACTACCACAAGCAACAAGCATGGTAATCATACTGGCAAGAAGTAATTTTTTGTATGGAATTATTGTTTTCATCAGTTCATCCTCAAATTGGCTTTCAATCACTGCACAATGTTGTTGGGCGTGATTGATATGTCTCTTTGGACATATGCTCAGTATTTGCGGATTACCTATAAAGAGATAGATAACGATAGTTCACAGTCTCTAACAACTTGTGAACTATTGTTATCACAATAAACTTAACCAACTGATTTAAATGCATTAAAACTATAATGATAAGTTGTGGTTTTGTAATACGAATTGACCGGTACTTGTTAAAATGTAGATCTTGCTCTCATTTTGCATTACCAAACCTGCTTTTTTTAGCTGGCGTAAGTGGAAATTAAATTTGGTATGGTCTGCAACCCCCACTAATCGGCAAAGATCCATAAACTTTAGCTGCTTATGAGTACCTAACTGCTTAAGTGTTTCGCGTCGCAAGGCGTTTGCTAACGCAGAATAGACACAATCTGGATCGATATCATTGGTTGTTTTTAATAATAGTTTTTCTTGAATACTGCGTTTTATAGTGACAATTAACACCGAACTATTAAAAGGCTTAGTGATAACATTATCGGCACCCTTTTTCATCGCATCCACAGCGGTATCAACCGTGGCATAAGCCGTCACAATGACCACCGCCATATAGGGGTTAAGTTGGCGTAAATTGGAAATGGCCTCAACACCTGTCATACCAGACATCACTAAATCTAACAGAGCAATATCATAATTTTGCTGCTCACAAGCAGTTATTGCAGCTTCACCACTGTCAACACCGGTGACTTGATAGCCTTCAAGTTGAAGAATATCGACCATATTTCGCCTAAGTTCATGATCGTCTTCTGCAATTAACACGTTAACCATTCACACTCCCCCCCTGTGGCAAAACGGATAAGTACTCTAGTACCAACGCCTTTGGCACTGATAATGTTCATTTTCCCTTTATGAGCACTGACAATTTGCTTACAAATAGCCAAGCCTAATCCCGTTCCCTTACCTATAGGTTTAGTTGAGTAAAACAATTCTGTGGCTTGTTGCTGCGTTTGCTCATTCATTCCATCGCCATAGTCTCTGACTTCAAATAAAACCTGATGCTCATCTCTAGTGACGCTGATATCGATATGAGAGTTATGACCACTGGCATCCATGGCGTTATTAAGTAAGTTAATTAATAACTCTTCCAACTTCACCTTCTGACCAATGATACTTAAGGATGGATCACAATCAATATTGATAACGTAAGGGACAATTTTATGACTCATTAATTGCTTAGCGCCATAAATGACATCACAAAAATACACCTTTTGAGCGTTACCCAAATCGGTGTGAGCATAGGCCAGTAATTCTTTACTGATAACAGATGCCCTATCAATGCCTAAGCGCGCTCTATTAATATAATCCGTTAACTCATCCAACTTCACTGGAAGTTTTCGTTCGAGTAAATCCAATGCCAAAGTAGAAGAAGCCAAAGGGTTATTAATTTCATGGGCTATTCCCATCGCTAAATGCCCAATGGCTTTATATTTATCCGCTTCAATAGCTCGCTTCAGCTTAGCCTCTGTGGCCATTTCTTTCTCAATATCAAAAATATTGAGTGCCTTGTAGAGCGTGATCAACACAAAAGTGGCCGCTAAGGTTCTATACACTGGAACGGAAGAATGAAGCTCTGTCGGCACTAAACCAGCCAATACACCGTAGATAAATAACCCAACACCAGTGGCAATAAAATACTGCCCATATTCGTGACTATCCTGACGCAATTGATGACCATAAACAGCGATACCCACTCCGGCTAAGGTGGCACTACCAAAGCCGAGTAAAAAACGAGTGTAGCTGGCAGCTTGTGCAAATGTTTCCGCCAGCACTGAACTCCTTTGATATAAGAACAACATCACCAGAATATAAATCACCATAATTGCTGCGGTAATAAACTGGCCTATTCTTGCACACGTTTTAGGGCAAATTCGGAATAAAAGCCAAGCAAAAATCATCAAGCCAGCAAAAGAAAGTGACAGTTTTATCACTCTTAACCATTGCACCACAGAATGATATTTTGGCGAGATATCATCACTGAATAAGATGGCGTATAGCTCAGACCACTCATGAAAAGCATGAAAGAAACCAAAAAGCGCCAGCGCCCATAACGTCTCAGATATAGATAGCTGACTATATTTAAAATTCCGAAACACCACCACGCAACCAATCGCAAAAAACACGAGGCCGTAAAATAAATAAATGTTAAACGTGATGAAAGTCGTCATCACAACACATTAACAGTTTACCATTATGAAGAAGTGATCAGCTTTGCAATTACTTTGCGATGCGGTGAGGTTTATTTAAGAATTTTTGACACATATCAAATAAAAAACCGCACGGTTAAGTGCGGTCTTAGTGAATAAGCAAGTATTATATTAAGTTAGCTAACGCGGATAACTTCGCCGCCTAGCCCTTTGAATTTTGCTTCTATGTGCTCATAACCACGATCTAAATGGTAGATACGAGCCACTGTCGTGGTTCCTTCAGCCATTAAGCCGGCAATCACTAAGCTGGCCGAGGCACGTAAATCGGTCGCCATCACTTGGGCACCATTTAAACGCTCAATACCATGAATAATGCAGGTATTACCTTCCAGCTCTAAATTAGCCCCCATACGGCTTAATTCTGGCACATGCATAAACCGATTTTCAAAAATCGTCTCAGTCACTCTACCCGTCCCGTCTGCCAGCGCATTTAACACACAAAATTGCGCCTGCATGTCGGTCGGAAATCCAGGGTAAGGTGCCGTTTTAATGTTTACGGCTTTTGGACGTTGGCCTTTCATATCAAGCTCAATCCAATCTTCGCCTGTGGTGATCTCGGCACCGGCGTCTTCAAGCTTGGATAATACCGACTCTAATCCAATAGGGTCTGCTGACACACAACGAATTTTGCCACGCGTTACCGCCGCCGCAACCAGGAATGACCCTGTTTCGATACGATCAGGCATCACGCGATATTCACAACCGGATAAACGCTCCACCCCTTCAATCGTTAACGTGGCAGAACCAACACCGGTGATTTTCGCACCCATAGCAATTAAGCAATTTGCTAAATCAGTCACTTCAGGCTCACGAGCAGCATTTTCAATAACCGTTGTGCCATCCGCTAGCGCGGCTGCCATAAGCAAGTTTTCTGTTGCGCCGACACTGACCATATCCATAAAGATATGGGCGCCTTTTAAACGGCCATCAACTCGCGCTTTGATGTAGCCCTCTTTAACTTCAATCTTGGCCCCCATTAACTCCAAGCCGTGCAAATGCAAATTGACCGGACGGGCGCCGATAGCACAACCGCCGGGTAAAGAAACGTCTGCAGTACCATAACGGGCAAGCAGTGGGCCTAAAATAAGAATAGAAGCACGCATTGTTTTGACTAAGTCATAAGGGGCACAATAGTTATTTAAATGCGTGGTTGAAATACGAATGCGGCTATCGCCTAAGTCTTCAACCTCTGCGCCTAAACAACGTAACAGTTCGCAACTGGTGATGACGTCACGAAGTTTAGGTACATTTGAAACAATAAAATCTGTTTCTGCTAGTACGCCAGCCATTAAAATTGGCAATGCTGCGTTTTTTGCACCCGAGATCACGACTTCGCCAGCTAAAGGATTACTGGCTTTAATAGTTAATTTATCCAATGTGAATCTCAGTTGTTACATATTGAAAAGTTTTTCACGCTTCCACTGGGTAGGCGTAAAAGTTTTAATCGTTAATGCGTGCAATTCACCATTGGCAATCTGCTCCGCTAAATGGGTATAAATCGCCTGCTGTTGTTTTACGCGGCTCATGCCGTCAAAACATTCGCCCACAGCGACCACTTTGTAGTGGCTACCATCAGAGGTCACATGCGCTTCTGTTAGCGACAACGCCTCGGTTAAAAGTTGTTCAATATCTTTGCATTCCATGAAATCAATTACCTTTACTATTCAATTCTATACTTGGCTGAAAAAAGCGTCTAAATCATAAAGCTCAATCATTTTCTTGAGCTGAACACTTGGATTAACCAATTGACGTGACACACTTGTTTCCTGACTGCTTGAAACATGCAGTTTGATTAACGCTAATAACAATGCAACACCTGCACTGTCGACGTATTCCACTGCTGATAAGTCTACCACTTGGGTTGATGCAGTAAACAATTCATGGCGTTTAGGCCACAATTGTTTCACCTCATCTTGAGTTAACCGACCGCTAACAATGCAACGGTCGTCTTGTTGATTAAAGGTAATCACGCAGCTGCAGCTTCTTTTGCAGGTTGACGATCAATTCTCTGCTGGGTTTTATCATTCAACATGGTAATAACCGCTTCAATACCTTGCTGACGGATTAAATTCGAAATTTCAGATTGCTTAGAGGCCAATAAGCTCACGCCTTCCGCCACTAAATCAAATGCTTTCCAAGTGTTGTCTTTTAAACGACGCGCTTTAAATTGAATTTTAATCGGTGGACGACCTTGCTCAAGGATCTGGACGTTCACTTCAACTATTTTCTCATCGCTAAAATCTCTCGGCGGATCAAAAGCGACTTTTTGATCAGTATATTCTGTTAATGCTTGCGCATAGGTCGCGACTAGATACCCTTCAAAAGCTTCAACAAAACGATTACGTTGATCTACCGTTGTATCACTTAAATACTGCCCCATCACTTTGTAAGCGGCATATTTATAATCGACATAAGGCATAAGCTCTTCTCGAACAATCACTTTCAAGTGACTTAAATCATTATTAATTAACGTGTTGTCTGATTTAAATCGATCAAAAGTCATATTAGATACTTGTTTGATCATCTCATAAGGGTCATTGGTATTAACCTCATCATTGGCAGCCATAGCACCTTGACTTATCACAACACTGCCCACTAGGCATAAAGCAATAACACGACTAAAAAATATTTTCATAATAGGGATCCTATTTATCTGCAGATGACATACTGTACAAAAGTTGACCAATCAAATCTTCTAAAATCAATGCTCCACGAGTGTCATGTACTTTATCGCCATCGGCAAGCATCGAAATATCATCGTCCATAAACCCAGGCGTTAAGCCAATAAATTGCTCCCCGAGTAACCCTGAAGTCAAAATGGCCAAACTGCTCGTTTCAGGGAATTTATCGAAACGCTTATCCATTGTTAACGTCACAATAGGCACTAATTTATGGCTATCAAGGGCAACATCAGTCACGCGACCAACCACTACGCCACCGACTTTTACAGGCGAACGTACTTTTAGTCCGCCAATATTGTTAAACTCAGCCACTAATGTATAAGTCTGGGCATCGGTTTTTACTTTAACATTAGCAACATTGAATACTAATACACAAAATGCCAATAGACCTGACAATAAAAACACGCCTACTAATAACTCAATTTTCCGTGTCAACATACTATTAAACCACTTAAATTAATCTAAATAATGAAAAAATCTTAATTTCCGAACATGATTGCTGTCAGCAAAAAGTCCAGTGCTAAAACAGCTAAGCTTGCCTGCACAACCGTTGAGGTTGTCGCACGGCTAATGCCTTCTGGATTGGGTTCGACTTCATAACCTCGGTACAAGGCTATCCATGTGACCACCACACCAAAAATAACACTTTTTATCAAGCAATTAACAATATCTTGTCGCCACTCAACCGATGCTTGAAGAATAGACCAAAACGCACCACTATCAATACCTTTCCATTCAACACCGACTAAATGTCCACCAAAAATACCCACCAAACTAAACATTAGTGCGAGTAATGGCATACTGATAACACCTGCCCAAAAGCGCGGCGCAATGATTTGCCTTAAAGGGTCTATCGCCATCATTTCTAAACTTGACAATTGTTCAGTCGATTTCATTAGACCAATTTCGGCGGTTAGCGCCGAGCCCGCTCGTCCGGCAAATAATAACGCGGCAACAACGGGTCCAAGTTCTCGTAATAAGCTTAACGCCACCATTGGGCCTAAACTTTCTTCAGTACCAAACCCAACTAAAATATTATATCCCTGTAGGGCTAATACCATGCCAATAAACAAGCCTGATACTATAATGATAACCATAGAACGGACACCAAGCACATAAATCTGCTTGATAAGTAATGGCGTGCCTTTTTTGATATTCGGAACACGCACGATCGCGCGCCATAACATGATGCCAGCCCGACCGAGGCCCTGCACGAGTTTCAGTGCATATGCGCCAATATCGGCAATATAATCAATTGCGCCCACGAAGTAGCTCCTCTTGATAATCCTCTGCAGGATAATGGAATGGCACAGGGCCATCTGGTGCGCCTTGAATAAATTGGATCAACTGCGGATTGTCAGATTGACGTAATTGCTCTGGGGTACCATGAGCAATGACTTTTTTGTCTGCTATTACATAGACATAATCTGCAATACCTAATACTTCATCCACATCGTGAGAGACCACCACAGAAGTCAGTTTTAATGAATCCGACAACTCACGAATAAGTTTTACCAGCATCCCCATTGAAATTGGATCTTGTCCCGCAAATGGCTCATCGTACATCACCATTTCAGGTTCTAGTGCAATCGCCCTAGCCAATGCTGCTCGACGCTGCATACCACCGGATAATTCGTTAGGCATCATATACGCTGCACCACGAAGACCTACCGCTTGCAGCTTCATCAATACAATGGAGCGGATAATATCTTCTGGTAATCCAGAATGTTCTCTCAATGCAAATGCCACGTTATCGAATACATTAAGGTCGGTAAATAATGCACCGCTTTGAAACAGCATACTCATCCGCTTGCGCAATTCAAAAAGTTCCTTGCGCTTAAGCTTATGTAAATCGTGACCGTCGAACAAGACTTGTCCGGTATTAGGGGTTAACTGTCCCCCAATCAATTTTAACAAGGTGGTTTTACCAATACCACTAGGTCCCATAATTGCCGTTACTTTGCCTTTGGGGATCGATAAAGAAATATCGTTAAAAATCACGCGCGAACCATGGCTAAAGGCCATATGGTTGACTTCGACCAAAGGATTATTATTTGATTTACTCATATCAGACATTGGCGTTGAGGAGATAACTGCCTTCCTTGCATTAAGTTAAGGTGTAAATTGTACTGTAATTGTCGATTAAGCGACAACTATATCCATATCACCACACATCATTTCGAGTACAATTACTGTGCAATGCTTTCAATTTGACTTTCAATTTGATAAAAATCCAGCGAAAATGCTCGTTAATTAATGATCACTATCGGAATCACATGCTAGTTAATATTCTAATGTTAGTTGCTGGCCTTGCTGTTTTAGTTTGGAGTGCGGATAGATTTGTTTACGGAGCGGCGGCATTTGCGCGAAATTTAGGCTTGCCTCCCATGTTAATTGGATTGACCATTGTTGCGATGGGTAGCTCTGCACCTGAAATGTTTGTTGCAGCTACGGCCTCAATGGATGGCATGCGTGATACCGCCGTGGGTAACGTACTGGGCTCAAACATTGCTAACATCACCTTAATATTAGGATTAACCGCCTTACTTGGCGCCATTAGCGTAGCCTCAAAGACCTTAAAACGCGAAATACCTATTATGCTAGCCGCCACGGTATTTGCTGGCTATACCCTGCATGATAATGTGCTAACACGAGCAGAAGGTATCATGCTCATCGTGGTACTTTTCGTGTTAATGGGATATTTCATTTGGCAAGCGACTCATGATAGAACAACCGACAGCTTAGATACTGAACTTGGATCTGATATCCCTAAAAATGTCTCAACCTTTCATGCTATCATTTGGCTAATCGTCGGTATTATATTCCTCCCGCTATCAGCGAGTTGGATGGTAGATGGTGCTGTGGGTATTGCAAAGTTTTATGGCTTGTCAGATCTTGTCATTGGATTAACCATTATTGCAGTGGGAACAAGCCTACCAGAATTAGCAGCCTGTATTGCTGGCGTATTAAAAAAAGAACACGATCTCGCTATTGGTAATATCGTTGGATCGAATTTATTTAACATTCTTGCCGTACTGGCACTACCAGGGTTAATTGCCCCTGGCGAAATAGATGCCTCTGCCAGTGGAAGAGACTTCTATATGGTATTGGGCACCAGTACTGCATTAGCCGTTTTAGTATTATCCAGTGGCACCAAGCAACAACTGACTCGTTGGCATGGCGCACTATTATTAATCACCTTTATTGCGTACCAAATTATTGTATTTCAATCCCATTAGATTGGAGCATTAAAGGTAAAGTCTTAAGCTAAAAGAGAGAGCCGTATGGTAAATCAAACTCAATTTCGTCAATGGGGCCGTAAAGTCATTGATATTGAAAAAGCTGCTTTAGATAATTTATATCAATATGTGGACTCAGTTGAGTTTGGCCAAGCATGTGAACTCATTATGCAGTGCAAAGGCAAAGTGATTGTCATGGGAATGGGCAAATCGGGTCATATCGGTAATAAAATATCCGCGACGTTTGCCAGTACCGGCACGCCGGCATTTTTTGTTCATCCTGGTGAGGCCAGTCATGGTGATTTAGGCGCATTGGCTAAGAACGATATTGTACTGGCGATTTCCAATTCAGGTGAATCGAGCGAAATACTCACGTTAATGCCTGTGATTCAACGTATGGGCGTGCCTGTTATTGCCGTAACAGGTAAACCAGACTCTAACATGGCGCGTTTATCTAAAATTCATTTATGCATTGAAGTACAAGAAGAAGCATGCCCGTTAGGATTAGCGCCGACGTCTAGCACCACTGCTACGCTAGCAATGGGTGATGCATTAGCCATTGCATTGTTGCAAGCAAAAGGGTTTACCCGTGATGACTTTGCCTTATCACATCCTGGTGGCTCATTGGGGCGAAAATTATTACTAAAAGTAGACGATGTCATGCATAAAGGCGATGATTTGCCTATCGTCAGTGATGCTATTTGTATTACTGAAGCGCTTTATGAAATATCTAAAAAAGGCCTTGGCATGACGGCGGTAGTCAACCATGAAGCCAAACTAGTGGGTATTTTTACTGATGGTGATTTACGCCGGGTCATCGATGCCGAAGTGAACCTTCGTACCACTTCGATAGCCCTGGTGATGACCAAAAACTGTGTGACCTGCCCCACGGGTATTTTAGCTGCACAAGCGCTACAAATCATGGATGAAAAAAACATCAACGGACTGGTTGTCGTCAATGAAAAACACCAACCGATCGGGGCATTAAACATGCTCGATATGGTTAAAGCTGGAGTCATTTAATCATGTCAGAATCAACCTCGTGTCACCAAGGATTTTACGGCCCTATCAGTAATGATATTTGGCAGCGAGCTCAGAAAATTAAACTGTTAATCTGTGATGTCGATGGGGTCTTTTCAGATGGACGTATTTATCTCAGTAATGCTGGCGAAGAACTCAAAGCCTTTCATACTCGCGATGGCTACGGTATACGCTCAGTTCTCACTAGCGATATTCATGTTGCCGTCATTACAGGTCGTCAATCAAAAATTGTCGAAACCCGAATGACCGGATTAGGAATCAAACATATTTATCAAGGCATTGATAATAAATTTGAACCTTTTGAGCAACTTATGTCGCTGTATAATGTAAGCGCCGAACAAGTAGCCTACATTGGCGATGACATGGTTGATCTGCCCGTAATGAAAGCCGTAGGTCTCTCCGTGTGTGTCGGCGATGGTCATCCGTTTGTAAAACGACATTGTCACATGACAACGACCTTAAACGGCGGACATGGAGCTTTGCGAGAACTGACTGACTTATTACTCTTAAGCCAAGATAAATTTGCCAGTGCTCATGGAATGAGTATATGAATCGGATCACCCTAAGTATTGTGGCTTTTTTTGGTCTTGCTTTTATGTTGTACTGGCAAGCACAAATAAAACGCAGTGAAATGGACTCGGTGAAAGTACCTGGTATTGAGCGCCCTGACTTTATTGCAGATAACCTACGCACCACGGAATTCAATCAACAAGGTTTTGTCGAAAGTCGAGTCAGCGCCGAGCACATGGAGCATTATGCTTCAAGTGACATCACTCACTTTACCAAACCGATATACCTCATTTACCCTGAAAATGGTAAAGCACAATGGCAATTAAGTGCAGATCGAGGACAATTGAATAAAAACACCAGCAAAGTCATATTAGAAAACAATGTTATTATTGATGCCATTGATATAGAAGAACCCCTGCAGTCATTGAGTACCCAAGCGGTGACGGTAGACTTAACCACTATGATAGGCACCTCACAAGAGATGGTGTATATCAAAGGCAAAGGGTTTATTATTAAAGGCTTAGGCCTACATGCTGACTTGAATTCGCAACAATTATCGCTACTGAGCCAGGTAGAAGGAACATATGAGCCACATTAATCGTCTCCACACTCGCGCCAATGTTATGTTATTGAGCAGCATACTTTGCCTGTTGAGTTTGCCTGCTATGGCGAAACAAGGTGATCTGAAACAAGAATTAAAAATTGTTGCGGTTAGCCAATTTGCTGACATAAAAAATAACCAAATCATTTTTAATGGTCCGGTTAAGATTGTCCAAGGCAGTATTAATATCAATGCTGATGAATTACGGGCGTTTACCCCCGAAAACAGCACCAGTAAGAAACTTATCGCCACTGGCAAACCCGCGACGTTTTCACAAGAATTAGATGACGGTCAAATTGGTACTGCCAGTGCCGACGAAATATCCTATGACCTTGCGACTACCACGCTAACATTGACAGGTAATGCCAAACTTAATCAATCGGGTAGCCAAGTGACCGGTAATCGAATTAAGTACAACATCAATGCGCAAGAGCTTATTGCTGAAAGTTCGGGCACAGGGCAAGATCGGGTTATCACCATTATTCAACCTGAGAATTTCCAAGACGAGTCTGCGCCAAAGCAAAAACTCCCTGAAATCCCAGTTAAAAAGCAGATCAAACCATGACCCAAATAACCTTAACCGCTGAAAATCTGGCTAAAAGCTATAAAGATCGTCAAGTTGTTAAAGATGTCAGTTTAACGGTTAAAACAGGCCAAATTGTTGGGCTTTTAGGCCCCAATGGTGCAGGTAAAACAACCACCTTTTATATGGTTGTCGGCCTAGTGAAAAGTGATAAGGGTCGAATTTTAATTGATGATGACGATCTCACTGACGATCCAATGCATCTGCGAGCTCGCAAAGGCATTGGTTACTTACCACAAGAAGCCAGTATTTTCCGTAAACTCACAGTGTATGACAACATTATGGCCGTGTTGCAAACCCGCAAAGAACTCAGTACAAACCAACGTATTGAACAGCTTGAGCATCTATTAGAAGAGTTCCATATTACCCATATTCGAGACAGCCTAGGCATGTCGTTATCGGGTGGTGAACGTCGTCGTGTTGAAATTGCGCGCGCTTTAGCCGCCAATCCAAAATTTATTCTACTCGATGAGCCCTTTGCTGGTGTTGATCCGATTTCTGTCATCGACATAAAAAAAATCATTCAACAACTTAAAAGCCGAGGTCTAGGAGTATTAATTACCGACCATAACGTACGTGAAACGTTAGATGTCTGTGAGCGAGCTTATATCGTCAGCCAAGGTAATTTAATTGCCGAAGGCACACCTGATGAGGTATTGAGCAATCAACAAGTTCGGGCGGTGTACTTAGGTGAACAATTCAAGCTATAGTTACTTTACGGGCCTTTAGTCTATCTAACTCATTTGATTGAACGATATCTAAACAGCGTTAAACATCATTGATGTACGTGACAATCCATTACAGTTTTATAAATTGTCACTTTTATGGAAATCATCTAGGGATAAGCGGTAAATGAAAGCGTCACTCCAACTTAAAATGGGTCAACACTTAACCATGACCCCACAATTGCAGCAAGCCATTCGCTTACTGCAATTATCGTCATTGGAGCTACAGCAAGAAATCCAACAAGCATTGGATTCAAATCCATTACTTGAAATAGAAGATGAGTTTTCTGAAGCAAAAGACCCCGTAAAAGAAAATCGCGACCAAGCTGATACAGACTTCAGTGACAACAGCATTGTCAATATTGAAAAAGACACCTCAACAGTCGACACAGCAGAATCTATGACCAAAGAAACCATGGATGATTTAGCCATGGATACTACATGGGATGAAGTGTACACCGCCTCGCCGATGTCAGGTTCAGGTAGTGCTAGCATGCGCGATGATGACATGCCGTTTCAAGGTGAAACCACCGAAGGTCTGTATGAACATTTAGAATGGCAGAAAAATCTCACTCCATTTTCAGAGACCGATCTTGCCATTGCCACAGCGATCATCGACGCCGTGGATGAACGCGGTTATTTAACCCAAAGTACCGACGATATTCTCGAAGCCATGGGTGACGAAAATGTTGAGTTAGATGAAGTTGAAGCTGTATTAAAACGAATTCAACACTTTGATCCCGTTGGTGTTGCTGCACGTGATTTAAGTGAATGTTTATTGATCCAATTAGCGCAATTCTCTAACACCACACCCCATATCGATAATGCCCGTTTGCTAATCAAAGACTATTTAACCTTAATTGCTGGGCGTGATTTTAGATTATTGATGCGCAAAACTAAGCTAAAAGAAAATGAGTTACGTGACGCCATCACCCTAATCCAATCACTCAATCCTCGTCCAGGCTTATTGATCACCGCCACCGATGACGAATTCGTTATTCCCGATGTCACGGTACTAAAGAAAAATGGCCGTTGGGTTGTAGAGTTAAACCCAGACAATATGCCCAAAATTGGCGTTAATCAGCAATACGCCGCCATGGCTAGAAGCAGTAAAAATCAGTCTGACAGTCAATTTATTCGAGGCCATTTGCAAGAGGCTAAATGGTTTATTAAAAGTATCGAAAGCCGCAATGATACTCTACTCAAAGTGGCAAATTGCATTGTGCAATTTCAGCAAGGCTTCTTTGAATACGGTGAAGAAGCCATGAAACCTATGGTGCTAAATGATATTGCTGAAGCAGTAGAAATGCATGAATCGACAATTTCACGAGTCACCACACAAAAATATATGCACACCCCACGTGGACTATTTGAACTAAAGTACTTCTTCTCTAGCCATGTCAGCACTGACGATGGCGGGGAATGCTCATCAACAGCAATTCGTGCTTTTATCAAAAAGCTGGTTGCCGCAGAAAACCAGAAAAAACCATTGAGTGACAGTAAAATGGCTCAACTTCTGGCAGAACAAGGCATAAACGTTGCTCGTCGTACGATTGCAAAATACCGAGAAGCAATGCTAATCCCGCCCTCAAACCAACGTAAGAGTTTATAACCTACAAGGTTGTGGAGGATTTTCTATGGATATAAATCTGACTGGACGTCATGTCGAAATAACTGAATCTTTACGTGAGTATGTTAATGGTAAATTTTCAAAGCTTGAACGACACTTCGATCAGATCCATAATGTACACGTTGTACTCCATGTAGACAAATTACAACAAAAAGCAGAAGCCAAAATCCACGTTAATGGCGCAGAGATTTTTGCTATGTCAGAAAATACTGATATGTATGCTGCAATAGACGCCCTGATCGATAAACTCGACCGTCAGGTAATTAAACACAAAGAGAAGTATACAAAACACTAACGATGGAACTTTGTACCATTCTGCAGCCGGAATGCACTACCTGTGCCACACCGGGCAGTAAGAAAAAAGTACTGGAACTCATCAGCAATTTAGTCGCTGCCCAGTATCCAACCCTGTCTTCGCAAGAGGTTTTTGAAAGCCTATTAGCGAGAGAAAAAATGGGTAGCACAGGTATAGGAAATGGCATTGCGATACCTCATGGTCGATTAACGACCATCGATCACCCCATCGCGATATTTGTTAAATGTGAAGAAGCCATTGCCTTTGATGCAATTGATAAGCAGCCCGTGGATATTTTATTTGCTTTGTTAGTACCTGCAGACCAGTGCCAACAACATTTAGGCACGTTATCGAGTATGGCTAAAAAGCTCAGCGATAAGCAAATATTGAAACAGCTTCGCAAAAGCCACAACGCAACAGAACTTTATCGGGTTATAACTGCATGAAACTTGTCATAGTATCGGGACGTTCAGGTTCAGGGAAATCCGTTGCCTTAAGAGTATTAGAAGACCTAGGATATTATTGTGTCGATAATTTGCCTCTACCCCTCATTGGCACATTACTCGCTCAGCTCAAGGGCAGTAATGATTTAGTTGCGATTAGTGTTGATGTCCGCAACATTGCTGAACAAGGCAAAGTGCTTCAAGACCAATTAGCCCTACTTGAACATGACACTGAAATTATCAGCTTCTTTCTAAATTCCAATGATAAAGTGTTACTTAAACGCTACAGCGAAACACGCCGATTGCACCCGTTATCTAAAAATCATATTTCACTGCAAGAAGCGATCAAATTAGAAGGCCGTTTACTTGAGCCTACCGCAAAAATTGTTGACCATTACATTGACACTTCGGCGCTAAATATCTACGAGTTAAGCGACCAAGTTAGGCAAATACTACTAGGCAGTGTCGATAAAGAATTGGTCATTAACTTTGAGTCTTTTGGCTTTAAGCACGGCATGCCGACTGAAGCGGATTTTATGTTTGATGTACGCTTTTTGCCCAATCCACACTGGGAAATAGAATTGCGCCCATTGACAGGATTAGACGAACCCGTACAAGAATTTTTAGGGCGTCAGCCATTGGTCAACAAGTTCATTTGGCAAATTGAAAACCTATTTGAAACCTGGATGCCACACCTAGAACGTAACAATCGCAGTTACCTGACTATCGCGATTGGTTGTACGGGTGGCCAGCATCGTTCGGTATATATTGCAGACCAATTAGCAAAACGATTTAGGCAAGGCAGTAAACACACTGTTAATGCTCGCCACAGAGAATTAAGTATAAGTGAACTCACCGCTAAGTGAGCATAGGATTGCATGAATGATCAAACTTGAACGCCAAGTTACCATTTCCAACAAATTAGGATTACATGCCCGTGCAGCAACAAAACTCGCGGTATTAGCCGCCGATTTTGACGCGAACATCACCTTAACTCAGGGCGAAAAAAACGCCAGTGCCGCAAGTGTGCTTGGGTTGTTAATGCTTGAAAGTGGAATAGGGAAAATGATCACCGTGACCGCAAAGGGTCCAGATGCCGAAGTAGCATTAAATGCAGTGTGTGATCTGATTAATGCTAAATTTGATGAATCTTGCTAAATCAGTGAAGAGTACGATTCGCGAGTCACTCACTTTTTAATCCACTATTATTCTTATTACACGTGGCCTAACCAAACTGTCACGACATTGATGCTCAACGGTAGACATCAGTCCCTCGATAATATTAGCCCTTAGGTTTATCTCACGCAGTTGATACCCATCTGATTAAGTATCAGTTCACTCTGCGGGAGTTTAGCGTTTAACATAATACAGATATCGCCGCTTTCAGCAACGGATCCAGTATGACTCTGCATCCGTGCAGTCGTCCGTCAATATGATGTATAGCAGCGTAGACCATGCATAATTTCGTCCAGAGGAAACGACTCAAGTATCCCATTTCGGCGTTACATTGTCTTACAAGCAGACAACGATTATTGCACCAATACGCCTTAAACAGAAAAACCTGAGCAGCCCAGAATGATTACATACTTTATGATATAAGTATGATGAATAGGAAGTAGATATATGGGTAAAGAGTACCTAGATAATGAGATAACCGAACAACGCCTCAATCAACTCGTTCAAGCGCTAGACAGTGGTTTGTTTGTTCATGCTCGTAACATGTTGCACACCATGTCACCTAACGATGTCGCCCTAATTCTCGAATCATCACCGCCCAAAAATCGACAAGTGTTATGGCAACTCATTGACCAACAATATGCGGGTGAAATTCTTGACGAATTAGGTGAAGAGCTTAAAGATTCACTCATTAGCAGCATGACACCAGAAAAGCTCGCCCAGGCCACAATAGGTATGGACACAGATGATCTCGCCTATATTCTTCGCAGCTTACCCGATGGTGTTTACAAGAAAGTACTTAAGTCAATGCGCAGCCAGGACAGGGATAGAGTAGAACAAGCACTGCGCTATCCTGATGATACGGCAGGCAGTATCATGAACACCGATACCGTCACCTTACGACCCGATGTCAATATCGAAGTGGTATTACGTTATTTACGTCAACGGGGAAACTTACCCGATACTACCGACACCTTATATGTTGTTGACCGTCAAGATCATGTTTTAGGCGGAGTAAGATTAGTCGATTTATTAACCTGCGATCCAAGCGTAACCGTCCGAAGCATTATGGACACAGAGTTAGAAAGTATTCCGGTTGAGATGTCTGATAAAGATGTAGCCCAAAAATTTGAACGACTCGATTGGCTATCCGCCCCAGTCGTCGACAGCCAAGCAAAATTGCTTGGCCGGATCACCATCGATGACATTATCGATGTGATCCGCGAAGATGCCGAGCATTCAATGATGGGGATGGCAGGGATGGATGATGATGAGGATACCTTTGGCCCAGTGCTAAAAAGTACGCTAAGACGCTCCCTGTGGTTAACGATTAACTTATTTGCTGCGTTACTTGCCTCGTCTGTCAGTAACATGTTCGAAGGCACCTTAGAGCAATTTGCCACCATCGCGATTTTAATGACCATAGTTCCGAGTATGGGCGGGGTTGCCGGTAATCAAACCTTAGCACTGGTGATCCGTGGTATTGCACTTGGGCATATTGGCCAAAGTAACTCACGTTGGTTGATTGGTAAAGAACTCAGCATTGGATTATTAAACGGCTTAATGTGGTCTATATTGGTATTTTTTGCAGTATGGCTGTGGAAAGATGACATCGCGTTAGGAGGGTTAATTGGTTGTGCTATGCTGATTAATATGACGGTTGCAGGCTTTGCTGGCGCCACTATTCCAATAATGTTAAAAAAGTTAAATATTGACCCAGCATTAGCCGGTGGCATGGTATTAACCACGGTGACAGATGTGGTTGGCTTATTTGCATTTTTAGGCCTAGCCACATTGTTCTTAATCCACTAGCTCATTCATTTGATTGGTGCACACCATGTCGTCCAGTGAAATTGCAAACTCTAGCGCAATTCCCCGGACGACTTTGCCCCCGCCATACATCGCTAGCCTGTTTAACATGCGTCTTCACGCCCGGATCACTTACCAAGATGACGTCCATTAAAGCCATATCATCAAACCCACTCCTTGTATGATTTTTTAAACCATCCACTCGGAATAACTCATTCGACTATAACGCCTTGCTCATCTTGTCATTAAGATGACCTTTTGCTGCCATATTGGTCATCCATACTGTGCAGCATCGACCACTTCAGCGATAAATAATCGCCATAGCATCTTTCACCAATTTAGTGCAATTGCACCAAACTAACCAATAGGTAAGTAATAACCCATTGACAATAAAATATTAAATACTTGATAAATAACAGATTAAATTTTCCTACAACGTTGGCACAAAGTTTCCATATAACAACTCATACCCACTAAGAGGTAGTTTTATTGTAAAGCATTCCATTGTAGTTGTAGGAGATAGCGATGAAGAAAATTAACTTAAGTCGTCAGATTAAATCGGTCAGTATCATGCTCAATAATATCGTTCAACAATGCCGACAAAATATTTTTTTCTTAGCGCATCTCGGTTGCAGCCAGTGGGATGATGTTGAAACTCGCTCAGGCAAACATAAATAAATCAGCAGGAGGTTATTTGATGAATATGTCAAATACGAGACAGTATCCAGTGGAATTACAAAGACAAGTAATTGATGAAGTCAAAAACCATAACAGATTATTGTCTGATGTAGCAAAGCAATACGGTGTATCAGCTAAAACCGTTTACCAATGGGTAAGAAGTAATGATCTTCGCCAAATGAGAAGCAAAAGCGCTATCGTGTCAGAAATAGCCCATTTACAACAAAAAATCACTCAGCTAAGTCAACAGTTACATACGATGGCAAGCTAAGCATATACGCTTGAGATAGCGTTTAAACTATCTTAAGCCATAATGACTGGAAATTCAGTTAACCGTTTTGGCAAGGATGTTTGATAGTGTTAGCAACTCGTCCCCCAGCAAGTTGAAAACAAAGCAACAAACATTCTAATAATAAGCGCAAAATACTTGCATCCTTGCCGCTTTATTGCTCCACCGTTAGTCGTTAAGGAAGCCGGCTAACATAACAGTTAAGGCGTTATTGGTTCCCCAGATGTAATAGCCAATAACGTCATTTTTATTAAGGTGTTTTAGCTTTAGCCATTGACGGCGCGATTGTCACCATTAACAGAGCTAAATATCAAAACCGTTTTGGCAAGGATGTTTGATAGTGTTAGCAACTCGTCCCCCAGCAAGTTGATAACAGAGCAACAAACATTCTAATAATAAGCGCAAAATACTTGCATCCTTGCCGCTTTATTGACAGTTCAGGCGTTATTGGTTCCCCAGATGTAATAGCCAATAACGTCATTTTTATTTCAGCCTTTGGCTGATAGCTCAAAGCCAAATAATAATAATGAGCTTGAGCAACGCCCTAAAGCTTCAATTGATACTCAATGATTGCGTTAGGGTGGTGATACCACCGCAGCATAAATAATAATATAAATATAAATAAACTATGCAAACAAAAGCCCCAATGCAAAGGATGCATTGGGGCTTTTTCATACTCATAAGTTAACCTTAGTCGGAGTAATACCAATCGAATTCATTCTCTGCTCATGCATAAAACAGCTTAACCGAAATATAGCCGTTATGGCTCGGTGTCCATCAGTGATCGTCTCACTAATTTAACAAATAAGTATCTGAATTAAATGGTAAATAATATTTATTTTCACAATGGCCGCCACTATGAATCACTTTACTTAGTAAATTAATGATTAACAAGAAGCTTAGTATTTCCGTTATTAATTGATAATATTAAAAAAAAACGATTATATTGACCAATATTTCTCACAAAAAATAATACATTAACTACACTTAACATTATTTATCTTTTGACTGAAATCTCACTTATGCACAAAGTGTTAATGATTATTTTTTGGAGCCTAATCGCGATTGGCATTGCGGGTTGTGATCTTAATCAAAACTCATCCATCAAGACCTTAGCCGCAAAGGGTCCGATTAAAATTGCTGTTTCTAATACGCCACTTTCTGCACCCTTTTTTATTGCCGAACAACAAGGTTATTTTAAGCGTAATAATCTTAATATTGAGTTAGTTAGATTAGATGGTGGGGTGAAATGCTTCAATGCGCTGCTCAATAAACAAGTGGATCTCGCCACTGCCTCTGAAACTGTGGTGATGTTTAATAGTTTTAAACAAACAAACTTTTCCGTATTAGCCAGTTTTGTCGAATCAGATAACGATCTCAAATTACTTAGCCTAGTACCGCAAAAATATCATCAGCTGAATAATCTAGCCAACGTCCGCGTAGGGATAGTAAAAAGCAGTGCTAGTGAGTTTTTTTTCGATAGTTTACTGATTATGTATAATAAAACTCAACAGCCTATCGAGCGCATTTATTTACGTGCAGATCAGCTTATTCCAGCATTATTAAATAATGAAGTTGATATTATTTCAGCTTGGGAGCCATTAAGTTATTTGTTAACACAACAAATAACCTCAAATACAAAAGTCATCAATAGCCGCGGTCTATATCACTTATCCTTTAACTTAATCGAGCTTAAACAAACGACGTTATCAGCCTCAGAAAAGTTAGCTCTACTCAAAGCAATTAATGACGCAATAGACTATATTCATACACACTCAGATCTTGCTCAGGTAGACATTAGTCGCATCTTGAATATCGATCCTTCCCAACTGCATTATTCTTGGAATGACTATACTTTTAGATTATCCCTCAGTAATGCACTTTTTTCTAACATTCAAATTCAAAGCCAATGGGCCATCGACAATCAATTAGTTCCGACAGAAAAGAGCGTCGACTTCAGGCAAGTTATCGATCGTCAATTACTTGAAGATTTTATGAATTCAGAGGCTGGATGGTAATTTATGATGTTATCTAAGCGCCTAAAGCTAACCGCAACACTCTGCACACTTCTCACGTTCATTGTTGGTTTATCGCTGATCCAAATTCACAACTATCAGCAGCAAATATATCGCCAACTCAATTACTCAATGAAGTTGCAGATCAACATTGATAGCTTGCGAAGCCAGCTGTGGCTTTACCAAGAATATACCGATGGCCAGGGGCTTTCAGAGCTGAATAAACGCCAAACAGAACTGGCCCAAAATCTCGCAGAAGATATCAACTGGGCGATACAACAAAAACTCATTATCGCAAATCTTAATCAGCTCAATAGCAATATTAGAAAGCTCATCAATACGCAAAATAGCTACCACAGCAAACAAGTCGATGTTTCATCAACACTGATTGCCGAACAATTATTTAAAGCTAAATACAGCATGACCATTGAAGAAATGACCGAAGAAATGTTCCGACTTCATCAATTATCAATTAAACAAGCGAGTCAAACACAGCAAAAATTATTATACCTCGTTGGAGCCGTACTGTTACTACTCGCGATTTTGGTTACGGCATGGTCTTTTATAACGCTGATTCGATTTAAAAAAGGATTGGCTTCACTTAAACAAGGGATGAACGCGCTTGCTGCTGGGGATTTAACCAGCCAGATTAATTTCACTGATACCGATGAGTTATCTGCACTTGCCGATAACTTTAATAAAATGAAACAATCACTCGCCCAAATTACGATCAAAAAAGAAGAGTTAAAACAAGAAGTAGACAGTCAAACCCACAAACTGATCGAACAACAAGACAGGCTCATTTTCCTAGCTGAACATGACGAACTAACAGGGATTTACAATCGTCGTGCGTTTATAAAAAAAATAGATACTGCGATCGCAAGAGATTTACGTGGCGAGGATCAAGCAGCTTTATTGTTTCTTGATTTGAATAAATTTAAAGACATTAACGATTCACTCGGCCACAGTATTGGCGATGACGTTATAATGATCATAGCCTCACGCTTAGTAAACAACTTGCGAGCAACCGATATGGTCGGTCGATTCGGAGGAGATGAATTTATCGTATGGCTCGATATGATCACCGGGCCTATCGATATAGAACATAAAATACACCAGCTATTGGACTGTATTAAGCAACCTATTATCATCGGCCAACATATTTTACACGTGGGGGCGAGTATTGGGATTAGTATACTGCCTAAGCATGGTTTAAATAGTCGGGAGCTAATCAGCGCAGCTGATACTGCAATGTATCAAGCTAAAGCAGACGGTAGCATTGAATTTTGTTTCTATACCAGCAATCATGGTGTCTCTGCTTTAGCAACCTCATAGGTTTGAGTGTTCCAATCAAAATAATATTCAACCCCTTGCCACTCATAGACTGTCCCGTTCGCACGCTGGATCACTTTAGCATTTGCAGGTAGGTGGCTTAAGCCCGAAGCATACTCAATATGGGTCGTAGTCCGCTGTTGAGGCGCAACAATGGTGTCGATAAGCTTAATATTTTGCGGCTGATATCCGCTAGTTAACTGATGTTGATAGGGATAAAAACCGTTGTTATTTCTACGGGAATAACCATTCCCCCAATATGAGCCATATCGCCAGTTGTTGCCATGACTTAAACTAATCCCGATACTTGGGCCCCAATGTCGGTTAACTCCCCAGCCTTGATCCCAACCAAATCCCCAACGCCAAGGATCACGATTTCGGTGATGATTATTGTGTTGGCGATAATGATTATGTTGAGAGCTGACAGAATGCGAAACACGATTAGAATACTCATTCGCTAACGACGGCTGAGCACTGGCTGAACTCGCCATACTGAGTATAACAACACAACCAAGCCCGAATAATGGCATCAAAGTCCACTGCTTATTCGTTCGCATAAGTCACCTCTACCACATTATTGACTATTACCATTTTAGCCTAAGTATAGCTAAAGTCGATATCAGTAATATAGGTCTATCAAATTGGTTAACCCTATATTAGAAAAATGCTATAGTGCGCGCCATATTGGATTTGATTTACAGGCGGTAAACATGAGTTTTAAAGATTTACGCAGCTTCATCGATCATTTGGAAGCAAATGGTGAGTTAAAGCGCATTAGCTATCCTGTTGACCCTCATTTAGAAATGACGGAGATCGCTGATCGTGTTTTACGATCGGGTGGCCCCGCACTGTTATTTGAAAATCCTACCAATCACACCATGCCGGTACTGGTTAACTTATTTGGCACGCCTAAACGTGTTGCTATGGCATTGGGTAAAGACGATCCTTTGGCTTTGCGTGAAGTCGGTGAATTATTAGCATTCTTAAAAGAACCTGAGCCACCGAGTGGCTTTAAAGATGCCATCGCCAAAATACCTATGTATAAGCAGGCACTCAATATGCCGCCTAAAACAGTGCGTAATCCGCCTTGTCAGCAAGTGGTTAAAACCGGTGATGAAGTTGACCTAACCTCGTTGCCAATCCAACATTGCTGGCCTGGAGATGTCGCCCCATTAGTTACTTGGGGACTCACGATCACTAAAGGGCCACGTCAAAAAAGACAAAACCTAGGTATTTACCGTCAACAGTTATTGGGCAAAAATAAGCTGATTATGCGCTGGCTTGATCATCGTGGCGGCGCCTTAGATTTTAAAGACTTTAAACAGCTTCATCCTGGAGAGCGTTATCCTGTCGTAGTGGCATTAGGTAGCGATCCTGTGACCATTTTAGGTGCTGTAACTCCCGTGCCAGATTCCATGAGTGAATATGCCTTTGCAGGTTTACTACGCGGCGAACGTACCGAAGTCTGTAAAGCCATTAGCTGCGATCTTGAAGTACCAGCCACCAGCGAGATTATTCTTGAAGGTTATATTGACCCAGATGAGAAAGCAGTAGAAGGTCCATACGGCGATCACACTGGATATTATAACGAAACCGACTCATTCCCCGTATTTACTGTGACTCATATTACTCACCGTAAAGATGCTATTTATCATAGTACCTATACCGGCCGTCCACCCGATGAACCCGCTATGTTAGGCGTGGCATTAAACGAAGTATTTGTGCCTATTCTTCGTAAGCAGTACCCAGAGATTATTGATTTTTATCTGCCGCCTGAAGGTTGCTCCTACCGTATGGCTGTGATTTCAATCCGTAAACAATATCCGGGTCATGCTAAGCGTGTCATGATGGGGGCATGGTCATTCCTACGCCAATTTATGTACACCAAATTTATTATCGTGGTTGATGAAGATATCAATTGCCGTGATTGGCAAGATGTTATTTGGGCCATTACTACCCGGATGGATCCAACACGCGACACCATGCTGGTAGATAATACCCCTATCGATTATCTGGATTTTGCCTCACCCGTTGCCGGTTTAGGCTCTAAAATGGGTTTAGATGCCACCAACAAGTGGCCAGGCGAAACCACCCGTGAATGGGGCACCCCTATTGTGATGGATCCTAAGGTTAAACAAAAAATTGACCAAATTTGGGATGATCTTGGCATAGAAGATGTACCAACATTGTAACCACAGTGATCTGATTAAGGCGTAGATAGCTATAATTAACTCATTGATAAAAATTATAAAAAGGTTTAAAGGACGTTAGATGAAAACCATTCGTTGTCAGATTGAAAAAGTCACCCCGTTTAATGATGCTGTGTATCAAGTGTTCCTTAAACCCGAAGCCGCCTTTGACTTTAAGGCTGGCCAATACTTATCTGTGATCATGGGTGAAAAAGACAAACGTCCTTTTTCTATCGCTTCGGCGCCTAATGCTGCGTTAATTGAATTGCACATTGGTGCTGCGGTCAGCGAAAGTTATCCCATGCAAGTTGTTGAACGCCTTCAAACTGCGACTCATATTGATATTGAAGCCCCGGCTGGCGACGCATTTTTACGTAGCGATAGCCATAGACCGCGCATTTTAATTGCTGGCGGCACGGGTTTTTCATACATTAAAAGTATCGTTGAAGCGCAGATTGCTAACGGCGAAACGATTCAAACTCAGCTATATTGGGGTTGTCGTAACGAAGATGCTATGTACTATCAAGAGATTGCTCGTCAATGGCATGCAGACCATTCATGGTTAGAGTTTATTCCTGTAGTTGAACTTGCAGGCAGTACTTGGCAAGGCAAAAAAGCAAATTTACTTGAGCAAATAAAGCAGGATTTTGTCAGCTTAAATGGTTATGACATCTACATAGCCGGCCGCTTTGATATAGTCGGGGCTGCACGAGAAGTTTTTCGTGAACTTGGGATTGAAGAAACTCATTTATATGGTGATGCGTTCGCATTTATCAAGTAATAAACAACTGCGCATAGAGTTTACTGGTCAGTTGACTAAGCTGACCAAGATATACATCGGATGATAATGTTTCATCCGATTTTTTATTGTTGTTAATCAACTTTCACAATGAAGACCGAATTAAGATCTGGTGAAAATCCAAATAATATCTCAACGATAGTAGGCTATAAATGTAAGCTTTTATGCCCTCCGGGTAGCTTAACTGATTAAAATTGTACTCTTTCATAACGACTCCAAGCAACTAAGTCGCTCATAAATGGCATTATCCATACGGCTGTATTTTCAGTGGTATGAACCCTAAAAAATACAAGCTCTTCCTCTTGAATATCCATGCGTTTCACTTCACGATAAAAACGCATTGCCGATTCGGTGACGTGCTCGGGCTTAATGAACTCTTTTTGATCTATCTTGGTAAAAAACACATCCACATCAACATCGCCAATTGATTGCTGATATTGATTAAATGTCCCACGGGTTTTTAATTTTATCGGTGTCGTTATACAGTCTTCATCGGTAATGCATGTCGTGGTGTATATCTGGCCAGTATTTTCACCTTGATACACTAATGAAATACTTAAGTCGGCGCGTATGAGCTTTTGTCCAGCTATTGGAAAATATACATCTGCATGGTAATGATGCTCAACAATATCGCCAATATCCCCTTCTGGAATAAGCACTCGATTATAGCGAATTCGAGTCTCCATTTTTTTAGATAATGGGATAAAACTTTCCATGTTAATTCCTGCGGGTTCAGGGGTTAACATAGTGATATTAATAATGCCTTGGCCATCACAATCATTCAAAGTGTATCCTGGACAAGTAGCAAATGAATAAGAACTGCCGTTCGTGAGAGCAAAACCGCTAAACCCCTTTAAACCTTTAAGTTGATTTGTCTTTGGCGCAATGTGCTTCTGCCATTTAGATTCATGCAATTGATCCGTGTCGTTTTTATAGAACACTTTCGCACTTTCACGAATACCACCAATGTTGAGCTCAATGTCTTTATCACTTTTCCATTGCGATGTAATTTTCAGCACTTGGTGATATTCACAGCCATACCAAAAGATAATGAGTATGCCAAACAAAACCAATGCACCAGCAATTTTAACCAATAAGCTCACGTCAAAAAAAGCGGCGCGAATCGTGTCACTGTCACTCAGTGAAACGACTTTAACATGGCTTTGCTCACTTATATGAAGCTGATAACCACGCCTTGCAACCGCTTTTAGTTGGATGTCTTGAAAGGGCTCTAATTTACGTCTCAAGGTACTAATACACTGAGTGAGTGACGTTGGTGCGACGACTCTATCAGGCCAGCCAGCCTCTAATAATTCTTCTTTTGTGTAAATTTTACATTCAAAATCAAGCAGTTTAGTTAGTACGGCATGTTCAGAAAAAGTGAGCGGGATTTTCTCATTGTTTAGATGATTAATCAGTTGCTTAGCTGAAGTATCAAGTGATAAATAATTAGTGATTTTTAACACCGTATGCACCTAGAATAATGATCATAAACCAATTTAATTGTTACAAAATTGTACAGTTAAAAACGGTGCTATAATGTGATAACAAACTCAATCTGATACATTTAAAAACGGTACTACAATGTGATAACAAACTCAATCTGACACATTTAAATTACTTTATTACAATAACTTACCTTTACACTGATTTGATGACACCTTAACAAATGAAATGCTCTTATAAGCGTTTACGACTAAATATTTGCTGCCCCACGATCAGTAAAAACGATACCCATAATAGTAAGCCACTATAAAGCCCAGCGATGGGCATCTGAGCAATACTTAACATGCTATTACTGCCTCGGTGTTGAACCACATCACCTTGAGGTGGTATGTCTGGTAATACGACACCGCTCATAATTGCCCTAAATAAATCGCTAGGATTGAGTAAAATCAATACCTGAAAAATCGCATTTGAAAAGCCCTGTAAATCAGCCACCATGAATGTGAGCAAAACAAGATCGTATACCAGCACAATCATTACCCACAGAAATAACAGCACCGCTATCGCTTTGGCTTTCTCAACCACCAACAAACTCACTATATAACCCAACAACACAAAGCATACCGTTAGCAATATACTGCTCAGTATTAAGTGAATAAAGGCCACTACGACTTCTTGTATCGGGAAGGCAGTCAACGTCCACACTAAAATGGCTGTCAGAAAAAAAGCCAAACCAATCGTACAACTGAACACCCAAAGATGGCCGAGTAACTTACCTAATATGATGTGTAAACGTGTAACCGGATAAGACAATAGTAGCAACAAAGTGCCTGACTCTTCCTCACCAATAAAGCTATCGTAACTCAGTAATATTGCGGTCAATGGTAAAATATACACGCACATTGAACTCAAACTGGTCATGAGTAATGGTAAATCAGCCACAACTAATTCACCTGATACGGCGGAACCCGCAAAAGTGATAAGCAGTGATAAACATGTCAGCATTAAGCCAATAAATAAAAACCATCGATTTCGAAAGTTATCTTTTATTTCTTTTAATGCAATGGCCAAAACCGCTGTAAACATCACAGCCCCTTATGCCGCTTTGTGTTGATGAAGATTCATGAAGTGATGATAAATATCACTTAAATCAGGCTCTTCAATTGAAAAGTTATAGGCCCCACGATGTGAAGTGAGGTACTTAATAATCCTCGGCTTATCAACTTGATGAACCCATAACTGATTATTGGTTGCTAATCTTGATAGAAAATCATCATGGGCAATGGCATCAAGGATATCATCGCCTGTAAAATGCACCTTAAGATCCGCGGCTTGACGTAACTCCTCTAACCGGCCACTTGCTAGCTTTTTACCATTGGCCATAATAAATGCACGATCGATATTACCTTCAACCACTGCGAGCTCATGAGTGCACACAACAATAGCGCAGCCTTGCCGTTTAAGTTCGGCAATTTTTTGATACATAAATAGCGACGCTTGAGGATCAAGCCCGACTGTAGGCTCATCAAGTAGTAAAATATCAGGCTCAGACAAAATGGCCTGTGCAAAGCCTAAGCGTTGCTTCATGCCTTTTGAATAGGTTCTAACAGGCTTATTCTGCACCTGACCCAAACCAAACTCTTCGAGCACCTTAACCACCTGATTTTTAGCAACACCCTTTAATGAAGCAAAATATTCCAGTACTTCTTTTCCGGTTAACTTCTCGTAAAGCGAGATATTTTCAGGTAAATAACCCAAGTTAATTTTCCGGTGTTGCTTTTCATTTTTAAGCACCGTTCCTAACATCGAGATTTCACCCGACGTGGCAGGGACAATACCAAGCAAAATTTTGATTAAACTAGATTTACCTGCACCGTTATGACCGAGTAAAGCCAATGTTTCTCCAGCATTAACAGTGAGACTGATATCATCAACGGCCAAAAAATCGCCGTATTGTTTAACTAAATGAGTGACTAAAATTGCAGTGGTATCTTGCATATAATGATTACCTTTATAATCTATCAACTTGGGGGGGGGCTCATCATAGGAAAACTATCAATTACTCCTGATTCAGGCATAATTTTAAATTGATGTTGCGTCCAGCGAAGTAGTTGCGCGACTGGACTTTTTAATAGAAATTGCGCTTCTGGATAAAGCCAATACAAACGATCTAATTGATCACTTGGCTGATAAGCCTGCTCACTAATACCATTCCCCGTCAGATCCCAACCAATGAAACGACTCCAATAATTCCCCTGACGTTCATAACTCCACTCAACGAGGCTATCACCAACATATTTAACCTGAGCCTGGTTATTAATAAATTGATTACGGTAAATCTTATTGCCTTCACCGCCCATCGCCATATAAATACCTACCTCACTATTGGAAAAATTATTATCAAACACTGCATTATCACGTGCACCGTAAATAAACATCCCACGGCCTTCACTTCCCGCAACTTTCGCATGTGAATTAACAATTTTATTGACCCGGTTTGCAGATACTTCAGAGTGATTAGTCATGTTCAGTAACACACCAAAACGTTGGGCCGATTGAACTCGATTATGATGTAACTTGATTTTCTCAGAACTCATTAATGCAAAACCACCATCAACATCTTCAGCATAATTATTAAATGCTTCATCATGAGCGGTATACATATAGTGCAAGCCATATTGCTGGTTAACAAAGTAATTATCGCTCACCAAACTATACTTACCTGACTCAAGATAAATGCCATCTCTCACATGTTTAATCTCGTTGAATTGAATGACGGCATTATCGACCCGCTTTAAGTAAATACCATCTCCTCTGTCCAAAATATGTCCTTGGCTGCTACCAGTAATCACATTGTTTTTAATCGATAAAAAATCACCATTATCTGCTCGAATACCAAAGCTTGGACCCCATAATTCGTTATTTTCAATTAACACATTATTAATGCCGTCGTTAATTAATATTGCGGCATTTAGCTCATATTGGTCTGCCCCCCAATTGACAATTTTTAACGATCGAAGCTTAACATCTGAGCTTGCTATCGTTATTGCACTGCCATAACCCAACGCGTCTATTTCTGCGCCGGGCTTACCAATAATAATGAGCGGTTTATCTATGATAAATTGCCCCTGAAAAACGGCTGGATGCAAGACTAACGTGTCATAAGAATGTGCTTGCTGAATTTTTAGTTGTAAGCTTAGTGGATCTTTCACCTGTATTTCAGCAGCAGTACTTGGCAGAATGAGTATGCCCATAAAAATAGATAACAAACTAGCAAGTCTCATTGTCATACCACTCTACTCAAACGTAATAGTGCCCAATGAAAGTGACCTTATAAAAAGCCACTTTATTTGAGACTAGCATTAATGACTCATGTTTTTTTGTGTGACATGCCCTTTTTGTGTGACATGCCCTTTTCGTGCGACATTCCTTCACCTAATACTTCGAGTGTGATCTCATCATATGCCAACACTGCACCGCCAAACTCATTAGCGAAATTTTGCGCTGCATCTGCACTACTAAATGAGCCAACGGAAGGCCCCATAACACCTTTACGATTCGAGCCATAAACATACCAAGCCTTTACTCCATCAATAAAGGAATCATCTTTAGGCATTTCCCATGATGTTTTTGCCATATCATGCACATAAACTTGGCTTACTTGCCGTTGATTCTCCGGCTGTAAAATAAAATTGAACATGTCTCTAGTTGAGCAAAACTTGGGGATTACATCACTATTTTTTAACAACACCTCACCTTTAGGTCCTGGGTATTTTGTGATCATCATGCCGCACATATGACAACGGTCATGATCGTGAATAGCCTGAGAGTTGTGCATTGTTAGCCCATCATTTTGAGGGCCGCAAGCAAATAGCATCGGGATAAACAACAGTAAAACATAAATTCTATTCATATAATTCACACTTAACAGTAAACAATCACATTGAAAGAGCTCCCCCTAAAAGCAGCGGGGGAGTCAATTAATAAAGGGCAGCCCTCAAAACTGATTAAATACCGTAAGTTTGCCCCGCATATAAGATGAACAAACGTAGGCACATCATGCCACTAATGACACATACACCTGATAAGTAGAACGCTTTGGCTGAATGGCTAAAGGTTCTACCTGTGGCAAAGTTAAGTAAGATGGGGCCTAAGAAACCAACCCCAACTACCCCAACCCAGAACAAGTTAGCCCATACACCACTAGTAAATGCAGAAAATGCAGATTGCGCACCTTCATTACCCGTAGCAAGTGACATGGCAATCATCACAATAAACAAAATTTCAGTAATCATGATCGGCCATTCTGCACCGTGTAACAGCTTTAACTCACTACTGTGTAAGTCTTCTTTAAACACTAAAACCGACACCATTTTTGATGCTGCTGCACCAGCAGAAATACCAGATGCGATAAATAATGCAGGTAACACTGCAGTATTAATCAGTGGGAAACGAATTAGTGCTGAAATTAAGAAGCCTGTATATGCACAAACCGACATAGCAAGAATCAAAGTTAATAATTCTAATGGACGACGAATTGGCTTCAACATACTAATAAGTGGCAATAGTATGCTTAACCCCTTAATAGCTTTTATGTCATCTTCAAAGGCATAAAGACACAACACCGCTGTTAATGGGATATAAGCACAAAGCGCGATAACCCCAAGTGACATTACTGAAGTTAAATTGTAAAACACCAAAATACGCCAGAAGAACATAGGGTTAGTTAAATCTAACACTAGACATAACATACCTAAACTTATCGTAACGAACGAAATTAACGCGGCAGCTTTATACAAAGGTGTGTTAGCGGTTTGGCATTTAATAAACCGAAGAGCTAACGCAACAACTAAAGCACCACCAGAGATCCCTGCTAAAAACAAGTACACTGCAATAGGCCATGGCCACGCTATCCCTTTGGATAACCCCATGGTGAATTCCATTGAACCGTCCATCTTATACCCCCAATTTAACGACTGGTATGTAACGTAAACTCGGCTCAGTACCAAACTGAGGTTTCATACGAACAGAGTCTTTGACTGCCAATAATTTATTCACATATGAGTTTGGGTCGTTAATATCACCAAAAACCAATGCGTCATATTTACATAGCTGTACACATGCTGGTAACTCGCCTTTTGATAACTTGCTACTTAAACAAAAATCACAGTTATCAGCGACATTGGTATCTTCATTTATGAAACGAGCATTATAAGGACAGGCGCCAATACAATATTTACAACCGGCACACTTACTTTTATCCATGGTCACAATCCCAGTTTTAGGATCTCTATGTGCTGCACCAGTTGGGCATACACTGACACATGGTGCATTTTTACACTGTTGACAAGAAACACGTACAAACTTACGTTCGCAGTTACATTTGTCTTTACCACAGTGTGGGCAAGCTTTACCTTCTACTCCACCCGATTGATGTTCCATCAAACACTTTGACTTCCCCTCAGGTAAGTTGTTTGCTGTATTACAAGCCAGCTTGCACTCTCCACATCCAGTACATTTGTTTTGATCAAACACCATGACATAATGAGGTTTATTCGTATTAGAACTTTCGTCTTCAACTGAGGTACAACCCATCGGTCCCCAAATTAAAGAAGCAGCCCCAACACCTTTTAGAAACCTCCGTCTCTCTATATTCTCACTCACAACACCCTCCCTATATCAGCATTGGCTGACAGGTATTTATTGGTTCGGCTGTAAATTCAAATGACGAAATTATTGATTCACTTCGTCCAATTGAAATTCGGCTTTTATAATTGCATTAGTAATAGATTGTCGATTAAAAGGTTGAGATTGGTTTGTTAGTAAAATCTGCCAATGCTCGATGGCTATTGCATACTCACCATTTAAGTAAGCGTCTGTTGCAAGTAGCATTCGAGTATGAAGCTCGTCACTTTGGATAGACAAAGCGGTATCAATCACTTGCTTTGTTTCAGGCCCGAATGTGCGAGCATCACGGTAATACATTGATGTTGCTTTCATCCCTAAGAGTTCAGCGTCGTTGCCGACCAAAGAAATAAGCTGGGTTAGCGTCCCGACCGAGTCAGCATATAAGCCGCCTTCGGCATAAGACTGCGCTAACGCCATAAGTGCCCTTTCATCTTGTGGTTGTTGCTCAACTTGCATCCGCCCTTTCGTGATGTTAGCAGCGACAAGATAATCCACATTGTCATCAACTCTACCCTGATCCCAACCTTGAAAATGTCCTCCACTGGCATAAATAGATATCGAAAAGATCAACACGATGACTGACATCCCAAAAGGATAATGAGCGGTAGCAAGACCATTGAACTCATTAAGTTCAACGTTTACAGCCTTGCTAACACCTTTAGTCACTCTGCTATTATTTTTCACCACAGTACTGCTCAAATTACGGTTGTATGCACTGTGATGAAGCCAGAAGAGTCCGATAAATATACTCAGACATATTGCAATACCTAAGGCCAGAATATTCATAAGTGTCTCTTCTTTGAATTGAATAAGTTGTTACGTTAACTAGGCTATTTACCCGCTATTGATTGGTTCATCATGCCTTCCATTCCCATACCACTCAGCCCCATTCCTTTGGCTTTTTCACTTGGTTTTTCGGACTTAACTAACTCAACCTCAAACACTAAGGCTGTTTCACCAGGAATATTACCCGCGCCCTCTGCGCCGTAAGCCAACTCAGATGGAATAGTGAATCGAAAAGTTGAACCAACAGGCATTAGACGTAAACCTTCTTCCCAACCGTCAATAGCCGTTAACAATGCAAAACGCACTGGTTCGGTGGTTTCTTCAAAGACAGTGCCATCAATCAATGAACCTTTGTATTTCACTGTCACCACATCTTCAGCCTTAGGTTTAATACCGTCACCAAGGGTTAACACTTCATACTGCAAACCGGTGTCTGTCACTTTTACACCTGATTTATCTTTGTTTTTCGTTAAATAATCTTCGCTAGCTTTACGACTTGCTAACGCCATTTTTTCATCTTTTTGGGTGTTTAATAAATTCAATAATTCACTTCGCTCATTCAAGTAAGTGATGACGTCCTCATCAGTGATTTTTTGCTGATCTTTTAACGCATCAATCACTCCATCAATAACGTCTTGAACGTCGACTTTTGCACCTAGCTCTGTTTGATTAAAAATTTGGTTTGATAAATAATTACCTACCGAAGCGCCTATACTATAAGACTGTTTTTCAACATCACTTGCCAATCCATCACTCGCAACACTGCTGGCTGATAGTACTAACGAAATACACGTCGCAATGGTTAACGCACTTTTGCTAAGATTTTTCATAAAGAATTCTCACATTATTGAGTTTTACCTATCAGTAAATTACCAATAGCTATTAATCTGAAATAAAGGGTTATGGTTTCTCTGTTGGCCTACCTGATAAGCGCCATCCATAAATGCCCTCGCTCATATGCCTAACGCCGGTATAACCGATTTTCACAGTTTCTCTGGCCGCCATTGCGCTGGAAGTGCATAAAGGATTTGCACAGTAGAAAATCATTACGGCATCCTTATTTTTTGGAAGTAGTTTTTTCCAATTTTTAACGTTGAAATAAATAGCACCCGGAATATATCCTTCAGCCCATAACTCCATCGTGTTCACATCAAAAAAATAAACATCCTCTTTGCCTATTAACGTCTCAGCCTCACGCATTGAGATCGGGTTAAGCTGAATGTCATATACTGGAGCAAGAGTCATCTCTCCGCCGCCGCCAGCGAATACTGGAGTGTTAAATACGACTAACAACGACACTGAAATCAAAATGGTGCTAAGTAGTTTTTTCATTACATTCTCTCTACATATCTCGTCATCACAGCGATGTCGGAATATCGGTAAATGGCTTCCCGCTATTGCGGGAAACCATTATTGATTTACATACTATTTTTATTGATAATTGCTTGAGCTTGGGTGACATATGTCATCGCAGCATCGATACGTTTTTGGCTATAACGTGCACCATGCACCCCCCAAGAACCGTCTTTCTTAAGAAGCGTTACAGCATCTTGAGCTTTATCAGTAAGTAAAAGTACTTGTGATTTATCTTCAACGGATAATTTAGTGACTTCTAGCAGTTTATCGATACCATCCAGTGCAACCACAACCTGAGCGTAGGTGTCTTTAATCGGTGTTTGCCACTTCATCACTTCACCATAAATCTCTTGTTGGTCTTCGTAATGTAAGCTTGGATCGAGTTCGGATTGGAACTGACTATGACAACCTTTGCCATTAACAACGTTATCATCAGAGATTGCAGTACGTGCACATGACCACATTAAGTCTAAGTAGTTATTACCGTTTGCATTTTTAGCAACAGTCCAACCTTTAGTACTTGATACACGAGGCTCACCTTCAGGCGGGTTAAGAGTCTTATTAGTTGGATCTATTTCAATCTTCCACATATGCGACTTACGCACCGCGTCGAAGCCTGCTTGGTCAGGGAACTGCATAGCAGTGAAGTTTTCACAACTACCCATGTTCGGCATATGACAACTTGTACAGGTTTGTTCGCTATGAGACTTAGTGTTCTCTACGATTTCAGCTTGTGCAGCATGACAATCAGAGCACTCTTTCTTCATTTTTGGTTTGGTATAACCAGACTTCCAATCGTTGCTTGTTACTTCATGTGGATCATGACAAGTAGAACAACGCATGCCTTTTTCATAATGCATAGAAGCGAACATTTGCGAACCTTCAGTACCACATGATGGACATGCAGACTTCATTTTCACACCAAATGCATACTCTAACTTCTCTTTACCTTTCTCTGTTTTAGCTAAATCAGGTACAAAATTAAAACGTTGATGACAACGCTCACAGTTAGAAGGCATTCCGCCGCCATTCCCACCGTCTAAGTGACCCCCAGCGCCATGACACTCTTCACAGGCAATACCTTTAGAAATAGTATGTTCTTGTAGTTTTTTAGGGTCGCCTAATGCGGCAAAGTATTCATCTTTAGATTGGAAATCAAACTTGAAGCTATGGCACACTTCACAATAAGAACTTGCTGGTTGGAACAGCATTTCTTTTTCGTATTTCGCTCCGTATGAGCTCATGCCGATTTGATGAGAACCACTTGCGCCAAAAGCTTTACCGTCGTTAGTGGCTGGGAACTCAGGGATAACAGCATTGATTTTTGCCGCCATGGCAGGGGTTAACCATTCGGCCCAACCACGTGAGAATTGGTTACCACCAGCGACCATTTTACCGGTGCCTTCAATAAGTAAACCATCACGAATATGGTATGTGCCACGAACAAGGTAACTATCGATGAAACCATATTTAGTACGAGGCGTACCGACAGTTGCATAGATGGCATCAGGCGTAATACCGTCAGCTAAGATAGACGTATCTTTAGTGCCATACATTGGCTTTTTAAGATCGTTATCAACTTCTGGATGGTCGCCAGGGAAACGAATTGTCTTCGCATGACGAGAGCGGCTCCATGCTTCATATTGGACAGCATGACATTCACCACATTTTTCAGGACCAACAAACTTATTTGGATAATCAAGAATTGATTTCGCGCCTAAACGATATTGAACCGCACTTGGGCGACCAACCATTTCACTATATACAGGGCTATTACCAGTATCGAGATATTCTTCACCCCGGTCGCTTACATGATACTCACCAATTAAATTACCTTCTTCATGATATTTAAATAATGGGTGATTTTGAAAAAGAAAATCAAATAATTCTTTTTCCTGAACAATATAATCTTGTAGTGTTTTAACCCCTTTAGTTTTTTCAACACCATTAGAATGTTCAATTACTTCTAATGCGGTATGCCCCATCGACTTTTCACTTGTTGCCTTTCCGCCTGCATTAACAGTACCTACAGCGCCAAGACAAAGCAGCACACTGAGTGCAGCTAGCTTGTATTTACCCTGTTTCATTGTCCCAATCCTCATCATCATTACTCTATTTTTCTCCACCAAACCTGGCAGTTCAGCGAACGATATAATTAATTTGAGCAAGAGGCATTTTAAAGGTAATTACAGGGCTAACCATGCGCAAGATCACATAGAAAAACGACTCAGAAATAACAAAACATAAAACAAAATAAAGTCTTTAATTACAATAACTTGGATTTTATTTTAGATTATTTTTTATATAAAAATACCGATTTTTTAGCTATAAAAAAATCTAAAAATATATTTGTTAATATAAAAAACTCTCATCTTAAAATAATTGAAATACGAATAAGATCAGCCTCACAGAAAATAAACATCAACAAAGATAATGTTTATTTAACTTTATTCATTAAGTTTTTTAATTATCAAATTTCACGACTCAATGAGTAAAAACCAATGAGTAAAAATTAACTACATACATGATTAATATAACTAGGTATATATAAGATGATCCCAGAAATTGGACATTTACTGATAATCATAGCCACAAGCCTTTCATTATTATTGGCCACCATTCCATTATTCGGGTTATATAAAGGCAACCGATATTTAATCAGCTATTACCGTCCATTAAGTAATATGATGTTATTAGCCTTTATGGCTGCAGTTACCTGCCTAACGCTTAGCTTTATCTGTAATGACTTCTCTGTTGCTTATGTGGCGAACCACTCTAATACTCAACTGGCCACCTTCTATAAAATTGCCGCAGTTTGGGGAAGCCATGAAGGTTCAATGCTTTTCTGGGTCAGTGCCATTGCATTTTGGACGGCATTAATCGCCAATAGAAAGACAGAGAATAATGAAGCGTTTTTTGTCCGTACCGTATCGGTATTAGCCTTGGTCATTTTGGGTTTTAGTTTATTTATCATTTTCACATCAAACCCCTTTGTTAGGCTTCTACCGAACTTTCCAATTGAAGGCCGAGACTTAAATCCAATATTACAAAACATCGGTTTAATTATTCACCCACCGCTATTGTTCCTCGGTTATGTCGGCTTAACGGTTTGCTTTGCAAGTTCAGTATCCGCATTGCTCGGAAAACAATTCACCCAACAACAAGCACAATATATGCGCCCTTGGGCTATTATGGCGTGGGTGTTTCTAACCGGTGGCAATGCGTTTGGTTCGTGGTGGGCTTATAACGAACTTGGCTGGGGTGGTTGGTGGTTTTGGGATCCTGTAGAAAATGCCTCGTTTATTCCATGGCTTGTGGCGACAGCTTTAGTGCATTCAGTAACCATGACTCAGCGCTTAGGGCAATGTAAAAAATTCACGCTATTCTTAGCGATATTGGCTTTTTCACTTAGCTTACTTGGCACCTTTATCGTTCGCTCTGGCGTTGTACAATCTGTGCATGCCTTTGCTGCTGATCCCACCCGTGGTATGTCAATTCTCTTTCTGCTTGTGGTGTTATCTGGTGGAGCTTTAGCGTTATTTGCAAGCCGTATTTCTTATATAACTGCAGAAGACAGGTTCAGTCCTTTTTCCAAAAACACACTTATATTGCTTGGTAACCTCTTATTGGTGGTAGCTGGTCTGTCGGTGCTACTAGGCAGCTACTACCCAATTATTTATAACGTCATCACTAACAACACAATCTCAGTCGGCGCACCTTATTTCAACAGTATTTTTGTGCCCATTATTTTCATCCTGAGTTTCCTGATGGGATTAGCACCTTTGATAAGTTGGCAACAAGAAAAATTATCCAGCTTAAAACGCCCACTGCTTTTGCTATTCGTTTGTGTTGCACTAGTGATACTTATCAGTGTCAATACAGAGCGTACTAATGCATGGTTTTTCTTTGGCTTACTGGCCACTATATGGATTATAGCTTGCACTTGCCTCGCGATGTATCAGCTCCTTAAAAGTAAAACAAAAACCACTCAATCATACCGCTTTTTTGGCATGTGCTTAGCGCACTTTGGCATTGCAATAGCAATTCTTGCGGGTACTGTTGTCTCTCATTTTGAACAAGAAGAAGTCCTAAGTATGGGGCCAGGTCAAGGCAGAGAGTTGGCCGGATATATCTTTGTATTTGAGCAAACCCAGCAGATAACGGCAACAAGCTTTGATGCCCTGCAAGCCAATATCCGTATTATGGATTTAGACGAAAAAACCGTGGGTTATGTTTATCCTCAACGTCAAACCTTTAAAACTAATGGCATGCAAACCACTGCCGCTAGTGTTTACTCTACGGCGTTTCAAGATTTATATGTATCAATGGGCACCAAGTTAAATGAGACTGAATACTTAATCCGTATCAGCTATAAACCTATGGTGAGCTGGCTTTGGATTGGCGCGATATTAATGATGTTTGGCGGTTTTTTTATCGTATTAACAAGCCGCTATCACCAACCCACCACACAGTTAAAGACTTTACCATCCACTTACACTTTACAGGAACTCATCTCATGAATTTAAGAGTCATGATGATAACAATATTACTGTGTGTGTTCATTCCGTCAGTACTCGCTGATACCGCAATGTATAGCCCAGAAGAAAAGCGCAAATTGGGTTTTGAGATTGCCCAAGAGCTTCGCTGCCCTTCTTCTGATAATCGCAGTCTTTTTGACTCACAAACACAAATTGCTAATGAGTTGAAAGGCCACATTTTTAAACAATTAGATGAAGGTCAATCTAAACAGCAAATCATTGATTTTATGGTGGCACGCTTTGGTGAAAGGATCCGTTATAACCCAAGCATCAATAGCGGCACATTCGCACTATGGCTCATACCTTTTATGTTGATTATTCTGTCCATTGTCGGCGGTATTAGCTGGGTAATGACACAACACAAACGGCAATCAGCTAACGAAAAATCTGTAATAGACGAGAAAAATTATGAATAAATTGCTTCCTTTAACACTGTTAATCCTTACCGCCAGTATTCATTTAAATGCACCTGCGTCACCTGTGGATGTTAGAGTCTATAAAACCGGCGACCCTATTGAAAAACCTCTGGTAATGTCGCGCTTTGTTGAACTGCATCATGCTAGAAAGATTGCTGATATACACTTTATGGATCAACAGAAAAATAAGGTAGATTTGCAGCAATATCACGGCAAGTTAGTGATGGTAAATTTATGGGCAACATGGTGCGCCCCCTGTGCTAAAGAAATACCGGCTATGCAGGAAATACAGCAACGAAATAAAGACAAAGATTTTGTCCTTTTACCAATATCAATCGATGAAGATACCAATGCAATTGCTCCTTTCTTTAAAGCGCACGGTATTACAGGCTATGAAACATGGCTAGACCCTGAAAAAAACATCGACTACATCATGCCTGCAGATTTAATCCCAGCCAGCTTCATTCTGGATGGAAAAGGCAATCTTGTTGGTTTTGTTCGTGGTTATATTGATTGGACAGACGACGACATACAGCCTTATTTAGATAGACTTATTGCTAAGTACACCAAACTGTAATTTCATAGTTCAAGGTGATTTTCAACTACTGTCCAATCCCGACTTCTCTAGGGCGGTTCTTTTTATCTCAACAACGGCAGACCGAAGGTCGCCGTTTTCCTTGTAGATTCCGCCTTAATTCATTACCATTATCACCATTTTTTCAATTTTTAGGCTTATTTTATAATGAAGTTATCTGTTTTAGACCAATCCATTTTTAACCATTTATATCGCGACATTTTTGAGTTTCGCAGCACTTTTGATTTACCGGTTAATGACAGTGCTAGCCTAGACGACAAAGCAGATACCTTACACACATCATTAATTATTGAAGAAATGACCGAGCTTGCTGAAGCCGACTCTCGCATCGAACAAGCCGATGCGATTGTTGACTCTGTTTATGTGTTAATGGGCCGTTTAGTGCACTTAGGTGCGTCTCAGGTAAGCGATCGCCTTGAGATCAGTTACCTTATCGATTTATTGCTCAACGTCGCTAAAAACCGTCAAATTGATTTTATTCAATGCTGGGATGAAGTGCACTCAAGCAACATGAGTAAAGTATGCCGCAACCACAAAGAACTCGACGAAACCATTGCCCATTACGCTAAACAAGGTGTCGAGATTGTCGGTAGCACTAAAGGTGAGTTTATTATTGCTAAGTGCGCTAAAGACGTCGAAATGGCAGGTAAAGTTGTGCGCCAAGGCAAAGTATTAAAGTCAGTTTATTATCGCCCTGCAGACTTAACCAAACTAGTACGAAACTAATCAACAAATCAACGACTGGGTTTTCACTTGGTAGTACTGATTGACTCATAAAAAATGCGCTTTTATCAGCGCATTTTTTATGAGCTTTTTATGACTACGCGGCCACTGAGACTTTATTATTAAGCGCCTGAATTAGCAGCTGTGGCTCATCCACACTCAAATGTATCGTAATCATGGGTTCGGGTAACTGGCCCATACCACCATGATAAATGACCGGATGGTTTAAGGTAATAGTGACATTACTCTGCCCACGGCCAATAATAATGGTTTCTGGCTCATCTTTATTTAATTCAGTTGATTCTTGAGCAGCGACACTGGCAATATCGGCAATGTTCACCACCATAAATCCCCACAATGAATTATTGATCACTAAGTTATCTCTGATTAAATACAAAGAGTAATAACGCGATAGCCGATGGTTAGCCACGATAGACATCAAGGTATAGGCAATAATGCTCGAGACAATAATCGCCACCCATTCGCTCCATGAAACCAGTAATAAATAACTGCTACAAGATGCGGTAATACAACCAAATAGCATAAGCCACACATGCCAGCGCGTTGCACTGTTGAGGTTAATATTAGCGATGGCCACCGGATGATGACGTGAAAACCAAGGGATTGAATAAAACCAGTTAGTCGCTTCACTGGCCATAATAAGTGCGATAGTTAAGCTTTTTTCATCGCCATCCCGATACGTTTCTACCGCCCCGACTCTAGGATCGCCCTTAAGCTTTCGCACCTTAATCAAGCCACGAACAACACTCACCACCAAGTACAATTCAATGACCAGCAATACCGCAATAATCGGATAACGTAACCATGCAATAAACTCAAAATAGTGCGCGACTTCGGCAGGGAAACTTAACCGAGCAACCAAGCTGCTTAGACTGAAAATGACAATCAGTTTCCACAGTTTCTGAGCACCCATTTTAATAATGCAGTACCAGTAGCTCAAAGGCAGTAATACAAAATACAATGCACAAATAAGGTATAACGACCGCTTGTCAGCTTCACTCGTTAACGACTCTGGCGTCCACTGAACGCCTATTACAAAGCTAAACACCATTAAGGCTAAAAAGACTAACCGATACTTAACCGTGGCTCTCATTAAATACTTATCCCTGTAGATGTTATTAACCCACGCCATATCATTATTCTGAATATAAACGAGATGATACAAGTCGTTAACATATCAGCAAACATTAGTTTCACTGCTATTGATTGGCGTGAAAATTGTTACTAAAAATTGCCGTAAATGGGGATCACGAAAAATTGCGCTTGAACAGCCAAGTTAAACCATGAATCGCGGTAGTAGGAAAAGCCATCGAATGATCGGCCTCGGGGATCACCAATAGTTTCAGTTGTAATGTGCCGGTTTGAGCAGATGGGTGAGATTGGAGTATTTGATAAAAAGCCTCAGCATCTGCAACCATCTGATGACCATCATGGGTATAAGGTGGTTTCTCTAATTCACCAATGCCAATAAACACCTCGGCAGATATTGCTGGTGTTTGACTAAAACGCTGAGCAAACTGCTGCAACAATTGTTTATTGTCGAACCATAGAGATGGGCTACCCAACACGTAATACGCAAATAGCGTTGGCTGTTCTAATAAAATATGTGCGCCGAGTAACCCGCCTAACGAATTACCCACAAAGGTATTTTGTTGTGTGTCGACTCGATAGTTTTTTTCAATAAAGGGCATAACAACCTGGCTGATAAAGGCAACGTGCCGCTTGGCCTCACCAGTGGGTAGTTTCCAACTCGCATCGTGACTTGGGGTATAGTCGCGGATCCTACTCGCCGAACCTTTGCTCGGCCTCTGATAGCCTATGGCGACTAAAATAGCTTGTTGCATCATGTTGCTGTTCATTGGAAATCGCGTCGCACCAGACACCACTTGCAAGCTATACATGGAGTCCGTCATATAGACTACAGGGTAATGATGAGTACGATTGTTGCGGTAATCTTTAGGTAGTTTGATCATCACTTGATAGTGGCGATCGCCATCGTTAAGCACAAATTGGCGGGTACGAGGAATAGTGACTACTGCAGCTGTGGAATGCACATCGACAGCGTTGCTTGGTAAGCCAGCCAGTAAAGCATCATTGTTCGCGGACTCACTGGCTAGGGATAACCAACAACATATTATCGCACCGATTAACCAAGGAGTTGTTTTCATTCATGCATCCCTGCCCTATGGTAATAAACCATTAACTCAATTCCATTTCATGCTTTGTCGTGATTATACCGCTGCAGAAATAACATAGTCAGCACTTAGCGCGATAAACAAAACCATACCTGCCCAGTTGTTGTTTAAAAAAGCCTTAAAACATGGCGCACGTTCATGACCATAAATTAACCCTTGCTGATACACAGCAAACGCAACAAAGCTGATAATGCCCAAGCCATAAATCACTCCACGCTCAGCCATCAATCCCGCCATCACAAAACACCCTAGGGCGGCAAGTTGAAATAAGCCGATAATCTGCCTATCGTAACGGCCAAATAAAATGGCGGTTGATTTAATGCCCACTTTTAAATCATCGTCGCGATCGACGATGGCATACATGGTGTCGTAAGCCACCGTCCAGCACCAATTAGCCATAAATAACCACCAAGCTTCAGCGGGGACTTCGCCGAGTTGAGCGGCATAAGCCATCGGAATAGACCAGCTCCATACAATGCCCAAAAACATTTGCGGCATATTGGTAATCCGTTTCATAAACGGATACATCACAGTTAACGCAATGCCAACGACAGATAGCTGCACTACCAGTGGATTGAGCCATAAGACTAAGCTAAATGCGGCGAGCCCCAACACAACAAACAACCCTAGGGCTTCTTTGGCGCTGACCACACCCGACACCAACGGCCGCATACTGGTACGTTCGACATGGGCATCTAAGTTACGATCGGCAAAGTCATTAATAATGCAACCATTAGCACGCATAATCACCACACCGACAATAAATATCAGCAATACCTTAATGTCTGGCATACCTTGAGCCGCTAACACCAGCGCCATTAAACACGGCCACAGTAGAAGTAAGGTGCCAATGGGTCTATCGATCCGCATTAATCGTGCATATGCATGCAGCTTGTCTTGCAATCGCATTGGTGTCATCTCTCCATGATTTAGCAAACGCAACAGATTAGCAACGCTCTAGTTTTGCTAACGACACCAACAGCCATTTGCTGCCGAAATCGACAAACTCAACCTGAACACGCCCTTTTTCACCTGAGCCTTCAAAGTTAATCACCTTGCCTTCACCAAACTTAAAGTGCTTCACTTTAGAGCCAACTCGATAACCGGTATCATTAAAACCATTCGGTTTAGTGGTAACCGTCGCAGGGCGAGCAGGAAAACGCTTGCTAATCGATGGCTTCACCTGAGCACGGATACGAATTTGTTCAACAAACTTTTCAGGAATTTCGTTAATAAACCGTGATGGGCTAGCATAATCTTCACGGCCATAAATACGACGCGACTCCGCATAACTGATGTACAGTTTTTGCATTGCACGGGTCATACCGACATAACACAAACGGCGCTCTTCATCTAACCGGTCGCCTTCATCCAGAGCCATTTTACTCGGGAATAATCCTTCCTCTACGCCCGCCATAAACACCATTGGGAACTCAAGTCCCTTGGCCGAATGTAAGGTCATCAACTGCACTGCATCGGTAAAGGCATCCGCTTGGCCTTCGCCAGCTTCTAGTGCGGCATGGGATAAAAAGGCATTAAGCTCGCCTATGTCTTCAAGCTCTTCAGGCATTTCAAAACTGCGGGCAGCGGTAACGAGTTCGTTTAAGTTTTCAATTCGCGCTTGGGCTTTCTCGCCTTTTTCAGCCTCGTACATAGTACGCAAGCCTGAACGATCAATCACATTATCAGTCATGGTATACAGCACCATATCTGCAGTATCCGTTCGCATCGAGATGATCAGTTCCATAAAGCCATTTATGGCATTAGCTGCACGCCCAGCGAGTACTTTTTCTTCGACCAAACGCACACAGGCTTGCCAAAGTGTTAGCTCATGCTGTCTTGCGGTTGAGCGTACAATGTCCAACGTTCGATCGCCAATACCACGAGCTGGGGTATTGACCACACGTTCGAATGCGGCATCATCATCTTTGTTATTGATAAGACGCATATAGCCCATCGCATCTTTAATTTCTTGACGCTCGAAGAAGCGCAAGCCACCGTAAATACGATACGCTAACCCTTTATGTAAAAAGGCTTCCTCTAATACTCGCGATTGCGCATTTGAACGATATAGAATGGCGCACTCGCTCAAACTGCCGCCTTTTTCATGCCACTCGCTAATGCGACTGACAATGAACTTGGCTTCGTCCATCTCATTAAAGGCGCAATAGACTGAAATGGGCTCGCCATCTTTATCTTCAGTCCATAACTCTTTGCCTAAACGATCAGGATTATTGGCAATCACAGAGTTAGAAGCGTTCAAAATATTCGCTGTTGAACGGTAATTTTGTTCTAACCGAATCGTTTTAGCCTCAGAAAAGTCTTTTAAGAAACGATGTAAGTTTTCAATTTGCGCGCCACGCCAACCATAAATGGATTGGTCATCATCACCGACAATCATCACATTGGCTGTTTTACCGGCTAACACACGGATCCACGCGTATTGAATCGCGTTGGTATCTTGAAACTCATCAACTAAAATATGACGGAAGCGCTCTTGATAATGGGTCAGTAAATGCGGTTTATTAAGCCATAACTCATGCGCACGTAATAAGATTTCCGCAAAGTCGACCAAACCGGCACGATCGCAAGACTCTTGGTAAATCTTATAAATGTTGAGTAAGTTTTGCTCAATCGGAAAGCTGCCTGCATCAATATGCTTAGGGCGAAGACCTTGATCTTTCTTACCATTAATATAGCCTTGGGCCTGACGAGGAGGATACTGCTTCTCGTCTAAATTAAGGCTTTTAAGAATGCGTTTGAGTAAACGCAACTGGTCGTCTGAATCAATAATCTGGAAGCTTTGTGGTAAATTGGCATCTTGATAATGAGTGCGCAATAACCGGTGAGCTAAACCATGGAAGGTGCCTATCCACATCCGCCCCATGTTAGTGCCCACGACCTTCTCCACCCGTTCACGCATTTCTGCTGCGGCTTTATTGGTGAAGGTGACTGCCAAAATAGAATATGGACTTTGTTGTTCAACTTGCATTAACCACGCAATACGATGGGTTAATACACGGGTTTTACCACTGCCGGCACCCGCTAACACCAACATATTTGAAAGTGGTGCGCCGACTGCCTCACGCTGCTTATCGTTTAGGCCGTCTAATAATGATGATACGTCCATTTTTCCTCCCAGAAATCTGCGAGGCATTATATCTTAAATAGCGAGATAATGGCGTGCAATACTTCACCTATTTTATATCAACAATTCCCCTAACAAGAGAGATAACCTACTCACTAAGGTAATATCAAAGTCACTAAAATCACTTACTTGTGATGATCTAACTGCTTTAATGAGAGCCTAAATTGACAAAAGAGCAAGCAAAAATTATTATACAAAATAAAGTAATTAATTAATTTTAGCCTTGAGTAAGGGACCTAATAGTTGATTAATCATTAAATTCATCGCTAAACAAACTGAATTAAGTTTGTTATTTGTGGCGAATAAGGCTCGCGAGCATGCCTGCTTATTATCAATATATTCAATGTCATTAATACTCAAAATTCCATTTGAAAAGCATTTATTACCCACAGTTTAAGCTGTATAGGTTGCCATATTGAATATAAAAGATTTAGAACTATTCATTGCTGTAGCAAAGTTAGGCAGTTTTTCTAAAGCTGCAAAATCTTTAGATACTCGCAGAGCATTAGTCAGTCGTCGTATTGGTGATATGGAAAAACAGCTTGGTGCGCCGCTATTTACCCGCACGACAAGAGTCATGACATTAACCTCAGCGGGTCGACAGTATCTTGTTCAAATCGAACCTTTAGTTAATCAATTCAATCATGCTAGTGATGTGTTCAAACATCGCCATGATGAAGTTCAAGGCAAATTACGCATTGGTTTACTGCCTTTTGTTGACAAGCTTATGGATAAATATATTGCTAATTTTATTCATGATTATCCACAAGTACAGTTAGAAGTGTTTGTTGTGCAGGGGCAAATCCAAGACCTAAAGCGCTTAGATCTAGATTGCATGCTCAATGTCAGTGATGACAGCAAAGGCAATCTTTGCGCAAAAAAACTGATGACCTTTGAACGAAAAATGTATGCCAGCAACCTTTATCTTGAACAATCATCGGTAATTGAGACCATTGATGATTTACATTACCACTCATTATTGGGGTATCGCTCTGCAGAGGGGGTATTAGAAGATAAATGGATATTTCCACATGCAGAGATTAGCAGCAACCATAAAATTATTTGCAGTGATTACAACTCCTTGTATCATTTTTGTTTAGGTGGTGCAGGCATTAGCTTATTGCCTCAGATCATTGCGGCCGAGGCCGTTGAAAGTCAGCAATTAATTAATGTATTACCTGAACTCAGTGCCGGATTCAAAGACATTAATATCATTTACCCGACAGATAGTTGTTTATCCGCTGTTGCCAAAGTCTTTGTTGAATATATGATTAATGCTGTCGCATTGGCTGAATAATCATGACTTGGCTTAATCCTAAGCAACAAGTCAAGATACTAGTTTATGGCTAACTGCTGCCCTGCACTGTCTGACGAATATTGCCATTGTTGGTATTGCGGTGCGCTGCCATCATAAAACCACACCACCGCCATTAGATTCCGTTGATGATTTGCTACAAGTAATTGTTCATTCAATTGGCCATTATTAAGCGCCCCACGTAACAAACACGACTCATAATTAACCGTAATTATCTGATTTTGTTGTTGATAATCATCACATAATGAAAAATATCCTCGCTGACTTGTAGCAAGATCCACCTGCACTAAAAGAGTAAAAGCCGCTTGTAAATCATAATCAGGATCAACGACTAAGTCATCGAGTGAAGTAGGATCCACAACAGGAATAACTATCGGCGTGGTTGGTATCGTAGTTGCTGGTGGTGTGGTGATCGGTGTAGTGATTGTCGTTGGCGGCGTGACTGACGCTTTAGAAGAGTCATCATCTCCACCACCTCCGCCACAAGCGGTCAGCAGAGCTAAAGTAGATAGACTCGCACCAGTGACAATTAACCCGCGACTTTGTTGCAGGGCCATCTTGATCTGTTGCTTAATATGCAGGGTAACAGTTGAAGTAAATCTCATATTAGTTCGCCTTCTATTTATTAGTATCATTGTTCAGTATTTTATTTTTACGTTGCATTACAGCGTCACAACTAGTCTTTAAAAATTAACTCGCTATCTGCATTGATATACCAATAAGGGTTACTATTACCGCTAGCATCGGCAGCAAAATCAACAAACTCCACATAGGTATGATCAAGTCGTTGTAGTTCAATGGGGTGTTTCCATGTGTCAGGTACTTCAATTGCCCAACTCATTCCATTTTGATCTTGAAAGTATTGTCCTAGTGCAACATTAGACGCATCGTCACGTTGACCTAAAAAGGCTGGATTAAATAAATCGGTGGGGAGTTTATTTTTTAAATGAACTTCAAGAGATCGGCCGGGATTTTTGCCGCCATTAATATTTTTAGCAGCTAAACCATGGTCAGTATTGGGTGTCGCAAAAATAAACGGATCATAAGGAAAATCAGGCATTAAGGCTTCATCAACCGCATTCACAAAGGGCACCGTCATTTGCCAGTTGGCACGATAACTGGTACCGCAACCAAGTTCAGTACGGAAATATTCACAACCATTGCCTTTAGTTGCATGTTTCCATAAATCGTCACTCAGCACCATAACTGCATTAGTTTGCCCCGCTTCTAAAGGCGAGTGAGTTTGTTTCTGTCCTTGTACCGTCCACTCAATAGCTGACTCTTGTACATTATTTCGTGCTATACCGGGTAATTGAATAGCAAAACCATTGTGGTACCAAGCTCCCATAGCAACAAGTTGTGCGTTAAAGCCAACACGCCGCACTTGGTTATCTTTAACAAATTGGGTGATCCTGAGCTGCATAACGACATCGTTCATATCAAAGTCGCCTTGGTCGGGATACAAATCTTCATAAGCTAACGTCGTAAAACCTGAAGATGATGGGTAGTAAGTCATGGTGATACCCGTTTCGGTAACGGTAATAGGATAATCTTCAACTTCGCCGTCACTGACACCACCTGTAGGTAAAATATCAGCGACTGAACTTAATCGAAAACGTGACCAAGTTGGACCCGCTTTAGCCCAATTAGGCACTGATATTAGCAATGTATGGGAACCTGCACTTACAGATTGACCTGAGACGATGCGATCTTCTTCATCAAACTGGCCATCTTGTGCCCAATCAATCCAAGCATTTAAAAAACCTGCTTTTCCTTGTGTAGTCACCAGCAAAATGGCATCTTCACCAATTTCAAATCCAGTTGGCATACTGATGCCATCTTCATCATCAATACCATCACTCACATCGTCTGAAAGCGGATCTGGATAACCGTCTGATTCACTATCATTGAGTAACCCTAAAGCCATTGATCCATCAATGCCATGGCGCGCACCATTATCAGTCATAAGAGTGCCATAACTCACTGGTGCATCACCAAAATCTACCGCATCCCCAACAGGAACCTCTGCTAATGCACATCGCGCACCGTCATTGGATGTTGAAGATGGGCCATATGAAAATAGTTCTGCACTGGGTTGCGGCTGTTCAACATTGACCTTATAAACATTTCCGTTGCCATTATTACTGATATACAAATTACCTTGTGGATCAAAAAACTGGGCGCCAAAGGTAAAGTTACTATCTGAAGTAATCACTATGCCTAAGCTTTCATGCCCTCCTGTTGAAGGATCTATTGAAATTAATTCACCTGATTTGCCATTAGTCACGGCATATAAAAAGCCATTGTTTGGGTGAAATGCAAAATCGGTAATATTGTAATTGGCCATTGATTGACTGCCAGCCACCAAATCCATGGTTAATGGGACAACATTTAAATCTACCCGAAATAAACCGACTTTTTTCCTATATCCGTACCAGACGTTTTCAGTTAACGCGACATCGCCAACATAAAAATTGCCTGCAGCAGTTGCGGCAGAATCTTTAATTAATGTCAAAGGTTGAGCCTGATAGTCAGCACCTATCCGGGCCAACGTTTGATGTTGATAATCCCAGCCATAAAGGTAATTGTCGTTATAACTAAAACCCGTACCATTTAAGGCGGCATCAATGCCCATATTGCTGGATAAGGTAAGGTAGCTACCGGTTCCGAGATCGACACCATATACAATAGGCTTAGATGCTGGCGTTTGGATAATAAACGCTTCGTTTGGGCAGGCTTCAAAAGGTTCACTTGCTTGTGCAGCACTCGACATAGCTAATGTCAAAGCACCTAACGTAAAGCCTCTATAAAGGGGATAACGAGATAACATGTTAGAAAAAAGTAAATTCATATTGGTGTTCCCATCTTTCACTTATCGTAATTAATAGTAAGCAAATAACAAGCCAACATTTTAGCTGTTATATTTCAAAAACTTACATTAAATCTCGAATTGCAAATTGCAAAATAAATGCAAATTGAAAATGATTAACACATGCGAGAGGCCAAACTGAACTTATTCGGTAATATTTTAGATTTATGCTGGGAGGCGATTAAAAACATCAGATTACATCAATGCATTAATCATATTAAGCCATTGATGTTGTAATTGCTGCCATTGGGTATGACGCCATAATGCTAACGTTTCAGAGTCAGTCAGGGGGGCTGGATCGGTTTGCCACTGTTGTAAAAACCTATGAATAGCTTGTTGAATGGCTTCAGCATTAGCGTGTTCAATCGTTATGCAAGCTGGACCGAGATCTCGCTGAAAATGAGAGACTAATTGATCTCCTAAACCATCTACAGAAGTCGATATTATCCATTTAGCCATGGAACTGGCTTCAATAAACACCAATCCAAAGGGTTCCCATCGTGATGGGATAATTACCGCATCACATTGGCTTAAAAAAGCAGGAACGTCATTAATGCATCCAACAATACTAACGTGAGGTAAATGCGATGCTAGCGCCTCTAGTTGTGCTAATTGAGGTCCTTCACCGCCGAGTATTAATTGACAACTGTGGACTGGAATATTCGCCATAGCTTGCAGTAACACATCAAAACCTTTCTGATGATGAAACCGGCCATATGCGGCGATAATAGGTATTCTTGGCGCAGTAATATTGTCGGGCGTTGAAAGATTATTTGAAACCATGGGAACAAATGCACTCAAGTCACGACCCTGTCCTAGCAATGCTATCGACTCCGGCTTGATTAAATGATGAGTGAGCATCCATTGTTGTTGCGAGGTTGAAATGGCAATAACAGTATCCATTAAGGCATAAGTCCATTTCAGCATACGATAAAAACGTTTCGTAGAAACAATTTGCTCATTAACAAAATGTTGGCTGTAATGATGCTCTTGAAGTAAAAAAGGCGTGCGAGGATATTGTAACTTTAAACAAATTAAGCCAATGAGTTTGCGCCAATTTGATGCCCCATGAAAACAAATAATATCAGCGTCTGTGCGAACTCGAGTCGGAACAGTTAAATCAAGATATCGCACCTCAAAATCACATTGTTTTGCTAATAATGGAGAATGGCATAACGCCTGTAACGCAAAATTAACGCCACCCATTTCAGCATCATCGACACAATGTAAAATTTTTAGTCGCATCCAAACCCTTTTGGTTAATTTAGTTCAACCCTGAGTTAAACCCTTTTATGATAAATGCTAAGTGGATCGAAATAATCATCGATCCACTTTGACGATATATCAATATTAAGGTTTATCTTCTTTTAAACCAATACTTTCCATCCAGTACTCAAAATTTACTAAATTACCAGGTAACACAACACGGCTATCAGGTTTACTTAAGCCATCAAGTTGTTTCATATATTGCTCACCGAGTTGCATACGCAATGCACTTTGACCACCTTCAGATGAAATAACCACCGCTAATCGTTCTATTGACTCGGATGTTGCTTTGGCTAAGGTCAGAATTTCTTGAGCTTTACCTTCTGCCTCATTAATGCGCCGCTGCATTTCACCTTCTGAGCGGTTAATGGTTTCCGCCATAACACCTTCTGAGCGATTAATTTTGCTCTGCTTATCACCTTCACTTTTGGCTAATAATGCCCGGCGTTCACGCTCGGCATTCACCTGCATTTCCATGGCATTTTTAACCGTTTCAGGTGGGGTAATATTTTTAATCTCATAGCGGTGCACTCGAATGCCCCACATAGAGCCTGCTTCATCGAGTACTTCAACCACTTTGGCAGAAATCACATCACGCTCTTCAAAAGTGCGATCTAAATCTAAGGTACCAATCACAGAACGTGTGGTGGTTTGAGCTAGCTGAATGGCAGCATAACGGTAATCGGTAATCCCATAACTGGCTTTAACGGGATCGATAACCGAAATATAGATGACCCCGTCCACTTCCACATTCACTTCATCACTGGAGAAACATTCTTGCGGCGGTACATCAATGGTCTCTTCCTTTAAATCGTGGATGTAAGCCACTTTATCAAAGAAGGGGATCAGTGCATGAAAGCCTGCATCTAAAGTACTGTGATATTTCCCTAGACGTTCAACAATATAAGCCGATTTTGTCGGTACAAGACAGATAGACTTAAATAATTTCAGCACAAAAATAGCAAAAATAACACCCCAAATTGCCATTACAATAAGATCAGTATCAATTCCGTTAATCGACATTAGCGCGCTCCTTTGGCTGATGAATTTGATACCGCATGAGTCACTTGCTCCATACCTTCAAAAAAGCCTTCTAACTTGGCCATTTCTGCAGGAACAACCGACACTTGAGCCTCAGAGAGGATCTTACCGACTTGGCCAATAAACTGCTCTTTAAGCAACATATTCATCGCATCATTACCGCCATTCACCGTTAAGGCTTTACAGATCATTTCCATGGCTTCAGCCTTAGCGGTAGCAATAATCGAGATTTCTTGACCTGTACCTAAAGCTTCATTAATGCGCTTCTGTTTTTGGCCTTCCGATAAATTAATCGCTTCTTGACGTTCGCCTTGCGACATATTGATCATTGCCGCTTTTTCAGCATTGGCTAAGGTGATCTCTGCACGCTTTCGACGCTCTGCTTCCATTTGTTTTTCAAGGGTGTGAATAACCTTCTGCGAAGGTGAGATATTTTTAATCTCATAGCGTAATACTTTGATCCCCCAAGGATCAGAGGCTTTATCAATCTCACGCACAATTGATTCGTTTAAACTGTCACGTTCTGAAAACGTTTGTGACAAGGTCAGCTTACCAATTTCTGAACGCATGGTTGTTTGCGCTAAGTTAACCGCCGCGCGGCGATAGTTTTCAATACCATAGCTAGCCAGCTTCCCGTCCATCACTTTAAGATAGACTAAACCGTCGACTTCCAATTGGGTATTATCTTTTGAAATACAACTTTGGGGTGGAACATCAAGCACTTCTTCACGTGTGTCGTGTCGATAAGCGACGCGATCGACAAAAGGAATAAGAAAATGAAACCCCGGGTTGAGCACGCTACGAAACTTACCTAAACGCTCAATCACATGAACTTCACGCATTGGTACAATTAACATGAGTTTGAACAAAATAAACATTACGAATAAAAAAACGATTGTTAACACAAACATATCTACTTCCTTTTAATCTGACTTTCCTAGATAACGCTTAACAGTCATCACGACACAATAATCTAAATTTATAACATTAACATTTTAGATAACAATAAATAGCTATACCGGATCAATGATAGGTTCAACAACAAACGCAATATTTTCCCGACAAATGATCCTTACTTGGGTACCCTCTTTTATCACAGTACCATCTCCTAAAGCCGTCCACTCAGAACCCAAGCAGCTAATTCGACCTGTCTGTTGGCCTGGGCCAATGTCTTGCTTCACGATAGCGACTTGATTGTAGAGATCCACTTCTTCATCGGTATTATCCACATGAGAATCTCCCCCCACCAAACGTTGAGTCACATGACGAAAACTCAGCAACAGCACCATCGAGGCCATAAACCATAGTGTCATGCTTTGCACCAAGCCATCGATAATACCAACAGCCAGTGCTGATGCGACGATAACGCATGCCGCACCTAATAAGATAACAATGCCACCCGGAATAATGATTTCTGATAGCATCAATAACAGTCCAAGTACTAGCCAGACTGCGATTGGATTGGCAATCTCCATATTCTCCCCCATAAAATGACAATGTCTGTAGATTGACTATAACAGCTTTATTTATTAATGCGACATATTATGTCAAACAAGTCAGCTAATATAAACGTGATAAACGATTCATCAATTTACCTTTTCCTCGAAAATGAGCTGCCGCTAACAAGGTCAGTATTTCTGCTGAGTCACACCTTATTTATAACGACTATACGATTGATATAACATAACAGCACAAACTAATAGTCATTATGTGTAACATCAAATTAACAGTATGAATACCTGTCACATGATTATATCGATGATGAAAACAATGAAATCGTCACATTCTTGCCAGTTTTAATTGTGCTTTATCAAAATATTGAATATATTGCGCCCCATTGTGCACGATCGGGAATAATAGATCATAAAATTACCCTCGGTCGATCTAAAACTTACTCTTAAACTGTCAAAACTGGTGTATCTGGCCAGCTAACTAACCGGAAGAAAAATGAAAAAACTCTGCCTTTTAGCCACACTCGTACTCTCACAAAATGTTTTTGCTGACGATTTAGTCCAATGGTGGGATGCTAGCGCTACTGTCCTGCATGGCGAAAACTATGACTTAGCCCCATCAGAAAGACAAACAACCATTACCCTAGAGACTGCCGGTGGCTGGAAGTATGGTGATTGGTTTATGTTTCAAGATTTTATTAACTTTAACGGTAATAATAACGGGGTTGATAGCACGACTTATGGCGAAATTTCACCTCGTTTTAGTGCTAGCAAAATATTGGGTCAGCCCGTTAGCTTTGGTGCGATAAAAGATGTCTCTTTAGCATTAACTTACGAAGAAGGTGAAGGCCCAGTTAACAGCATGCTTTATGGTATCGGTTTAGACTTTGACGTGCCATTTTTTAGCTACTTACAATTGAACACTTACCGTCGAGATGCAATAAGCAGTGGTAACATCAGTGATGGCTGGCAGTTCACTCCGGTATTTAGAATAGACATGCCTATTGGTAATGCTAATATTATCTTTGATGGCTTTATTGATTGGGTATTTTCTGCCGATAACAACGGCTACGACGAAAACCTGCACATCAACCCGCAAATAAAATATGACTTAGGCAAAACGCTGTTTGGTGATCACAAACAAAACAAGCTATTAGTGGGTTTTGAATATGATTACTGGCAGAGTAAATATGGCGTTGCGGGTATCGACCAAAATACCTACTCAATCATTGCGCAGTATCATTTCTAATCAGCGCGACAATTGATAAAAATAAGCTAACAAAAAAGGTGCCTAGGCACCTTTTTTAATGGTTATTTTTTAACACTAACAGTTTTAACACATCGCTTGTTATAACGCGTGGTTAAAAGCGTTAACTTAAGCTAGCAATTTTTTCGCTGCTGCTACAACAATAGACACTGCACTAACTTCGGTCTTCTTCATTGTCGCTTCATCAGGAATTTCTTGCTCTGTGCGGTTTACGATAACACCCGCAACACAGGCTGCACGCCAACCTTGAGTCGCACACATGGTAAATAGTGTGGCTGATTCCATTTCATAGTTCAGCACACCCATTGATTGCCATTCTTTCATTGAACCAACAAAACGCTGAGTAATACGACCAGACACAGTATCGTAACGCTCTTGGCCAGGATAGAAGGTGTCAGAAGATGCAGTAATACCTACGTGTGGCTCCACGCCAGCATCACGACATGCTGCAACCATTGCAGTAGTACAATCAAAGTTAGCTGCTGCAGGGAATTCTAGCGGTGCAAAATGCAGACTAGCACCATCTAAACGCACTGATGCTTGAGTCACAATCACATCACCCACATGCACATTTGGTTGAATAGAACCCGTGGTACCGACGCGCAAGAAAGTTGTCACACCCAATTGAGCCAATTCTTCAACCGCAATAGACGTTGATGGTCCGCCTATACCTGTTGAACAAACAACCACAGCTTTGCCATCAATATAAGCTAAATAGCTGGTATATTCACGATGACTTGCTAAGAACGTTGCGTTGTCCATTAATTCGGCAATACGCTTAACACGTTCTGGATCACCAGGAACGATTGCTAAGGTAGCACCATCTAACATTTTTTTAGTTAATCCTAAATGAAATACATCGGACATTGTGAAAACCCCTTTCAGTTTTGAATATTAAATTCTTATAACCCAGACTGTAACCTAGTATTTAGGGGGATAAGGTTAACTTGATCACATATATATTCATAATAGTTAATATTCTTTCGTTAAATTATTACTAATATATGTCCAAATCCCGCCAAATTCATAAATAACACATTGGTTTCATCATAGTTGAAGGCCGACAAAAACAACAAATTATTTATCTAATACGAAAACCATTAACGTGATTTACATCAAGTTAACCTCACAAAAATGGTTTCAGGCTGAAGGTAAGCATAATCACTGAGCATAAAGTTAATCAGTATTCGATTCAACAAACAGGTCTCATTTTTTAAAATGTATTGATTCACAACTAGAACTCATTTCTACTGAAATAGCATGGCGTAAATGCAGATTGAAATGATGCTATTGATCGGTTCAATATGAGGTCGCAATCCTCTAACTAACGTTAAGAAGTCACTTATGTTTGCAAAGTTGCGAGATTTGATGAGCAAGTTACTGAACGAGAGACACACAGTAGCAGTGATACAGAAACCGAGTTAAAACTAAGAAAATTGATGGCAACTGATGGAAATTGAAGCAAACTGACAGATTCCATCTTAAATAACAGATAGTTGAGATTTAAAGCACCATCAACAACAAAGCTAAATTTAGCCACAAATAGAAATAAAGGACGCTAGCGCGTCCTTTGAGCCTGTCAATAATGTTGTCGTCAAACTAATCCATTAGTTAAAGGTAATAGTCTTTGAGTGGTGGAAAACCATTAAAACATACTGCTGAATATGTTGTAGTGTAAGCACCCGCAGTTAACCAATACATGCGATCACCAATAGCAAGATCAACGGGTAAGCCGTAACTGTACTGCTCATACATAATATCGGCGCTGTCACAAGTTGGCCCTGCAATCACACACTTATCTAACTCACCTTTACGATCAGTATAAATTGGAAACTTAATCGCTTCATCCATGGTTTCAATTAAACCAGAGAACTTACCCACATCAGTAAATACCCAGCGCTCTAATGCCGTGTGCGACTTACGTGAAATCAACACCACTTCTGATATGAGTACACCGGCATTTGAAATCAATGAACGACCAGGTTCTAGAATAATTTCGGGTAATTCATCACCAAAATCTTCTTCTAAAAAATGCTTAATCTGCTGTGCATAAACACCTAACTCATTGGTTTTATCAATATAGTTTGCAGGAAAACCACCGCCTAAATTGATCATCTTTAGCACGATACCGTGTTCTTCTTTTAAACGGTCGTAAATGCTTTTCACTTTGCCGATGGCTGAGTCCCACGCACCGATATCACGTTGTTGCGAACCTACATGGAAAGAAATGCCATGGGGTTGTAAGCCTAACTCTTTTGCCAATACCAATAAGTCGTAAGCCATTTCATTCTGGCAACCAAACTTACGTGACAAAGGCCAATCTGCCGTGTGTGTGCCTTCGGTTAAAATACGCAAGTACACTTTTGAACCTGGAGCTTCTTCTGCAATCATGCGTAAATCGGCTTCAGAATCTGAAGCAAACATGCGCACGCCTTGCTGATAGAAAGATCGCACATCGACACGTTTTTTAATGGTGTTGCCGTAGCTAACACGATCAGTCGAAACGCCAATCGAGGTCACCATTTCAAGCTCGTAAATGGATGCGATATCAAAATTTGCGCCTTTATCGCGCAACAAGGTTAAAATCTCTTTGGCCGGATTTGCCTTAACCGCATAATAAATAGTGGCGAAAGGAAAATTGTTAACCATATCATCGTATTGTTTCGCAACGATTTGGGTGTCAATAACTACAAATGGCGTTGGCTTATCTTTGGCAAATGCCTCAATGCGGTCAAACGTGTCCTTGTCATAATAATCTGCAACATCAATCGATCGAAATTGGCTCATTAGGCCGGTGCCTCCTGTTAGTTGGGCGGTAAAAGTGTCATTAAGCGTCGGTGTAAACATGCGCAGTAAACGATATTTTCAACTAATACGCAACGAATTTTTATGCAAAAAGTGTACTTTTTTATTCTTGAAGGAATATCAATAACATTCAACACATCACCCGCTTAATGACCCAGGTTATTGAGTTGTTTCTCCGCTTGAAAAGTATAGACATTACCGAAAAAAATGCGCGATAAATGACAGAAAATACTTTCACTTTAACGACACTTAACTGTAGGCTAAGATTTAGCCCTAAGTGTGAAAAGTGGTTGTCATCCAAGTTGATAACGACTCAATACGTTTCAATAAGGAACATAGAATGAACGAACCCAGTTTAGATCAAGAGCTCCAACAACTTCAAAATGTTTATAGTGTCATCACTGAGTTTGTTATTGAATACAGCTTTCAAATCGCTGGGGCGATTATCATTTTCTTATTGGGACTTTGGGTTGCAAACAAAGCTGCCAATATTGTCGCCGCGCAACTGAAAAAACATCATATTGATATCACCCTAAGTAACTTTGCCTCCAACTTGGTCAAAATCATTATTATTGTGATGGTCGCCGTGATCTGTTTGGGTAAACTGGGGATTAGCGTAACACCAATGGTGGCTGCGATAGGTGCTGCTTCACTGGGTGCGGGCTTGGCATTGCAAGGTATGCTTTCTAATTATGCCGCCGGCATTACCATTATTGTCACCCGCCCTTTTGTGGTAGGAAATACGATTGAAATTAAAGATGTCAGCGGCGTAGTAGAAATCATTAAATTGGGCCAAACCATTTTAAGCAATGAAGAAGGTGAGCAGATCAGCATCCCGAACAAACATATTGTCGGGGAGATTTTACATAATTCATTCGCTTACAAACTGGTTGAAAACAAGTTTAATATTGATTACCAAGCTGATGCCGATCATGTGATCCAATTAATTAACCATGTACTTGCCACTGCTCCTGCTATTTATAAAGACAAAAAACCGTTGGTCGGTATCAATGGGTTTAATCCTATTGGCATGGAGGTTGGCGTGCGTTATTGGGTGCCAACAAAAAGCTACTATGAACAAAAGTACCAAACTAATTTAGCCATCATTAAAGCGTTAACAGCAGCCAATATCACTATCCCTTGCCCAGTAAAGGAAATTCATTTACAGCACTAGTATTTACCGCACTAGGATTTATAGCACTAGGATTTATAGCACTAACAGTGAAGGCCACTATAGCGGCCTTCACTGGTGGCCAGCACAAATAACAAAGCCACTTCAACATGCTCGTTTCAGAGCTCCCATAGGATAATGGAACAAGGCAGTGATTGAAGATAAGAGAGCGTCGCTTCGCGACTGATAGGTTCTAGGAACTCGCAAGCTCGCCAGAGGGCGGTGCTTCGCCCCTTCTAGGTGCTAGGTTTTAGGCACCTAGGATCTAGAAGCGTAGCGTCCTCGAAGACCGCAGGTCGTCCTAGCAGCCGCAGGCGCTCTATTCCTAAAATCTAGCATACCTAAGGTCGCTCTAGCAGCTGTAGGCAGCCTCGTTATTATCTGAATTCGGGTTACGATTCATATAGGTTAATCAGCCAGATGGATTATTTCAAACTTGTTGCATAATCGATAATACTGCGACGGTATAATTCCAATAATGCGATATTGTTGACCGCGACACCGACCTTTTGTGGTGCCTTATCCATCCATTCATCGTGTGGATAAACACGGCTATCCAACTTCTGAATGGTCATCCCTTCGGCAACACCATCGGTAACGACCCGTATTGGTCCTTCTCTTAGGGTGAACAGCTCGGGATTGATCACATAGGCAATAGCCGATGGATCATGCACATGGCAAGCCTCTAGACCCACTTTTTCACTATAAAACCTCAAGTAGAACCGGCTAATGTCCCAGATAAACTGCCCTACTTCACCAGCATCATCGCGCAATTGATCAAGATACTCACGGGTGAAGAAGCTTTGCTCGGTCACATCTAAACCAATCACTACCACAGGCCAAGAGGCAGTGATCACGATATCCGCAGCATGGGGATCATCATGAATATTTGCTTCGGCAAACGGAGTCACATTACCGTGGTGATTATTCTCACCAAAGGCGCCGCCCATAATAACGACCTCTTTAACTAAATCAACAATGCTGGGATCGGCTTGAAGTGCTAGTGCAAGGTTAGTTAACGGACCGATGGCCACCAAGGTAATTTCTCCTGGTTCTGCCTTAATGGTATCGATAATGTATTGATAGGCAGGACGAGGGTCTGCTTGGCCCTCAATATTTTCAGGTACTTTTACATCTCCCAAACCACCTTCACCATGAACCACCACAGTTGGACCTACCGGAGGTCGAATAATGGGCTGACTCGCACCAGTAACGACATCGGCTTGTAATTGATATTTCTGCTTAATATATAGCGCGTTACGGGTCGCGTTTTCGATGGTTGCATTACCATAAACCGTGGTGATGGCCTTAAGTTCAATATCTGGATGTGCTTGGGCAAACAAAATAGCAAATACATCATCAATACCGGGATCTGTGTCTAATATAATTTTAGTTTTCATGGGGAGCACTGTCCTGCTTTATTTAGTGAATCGATACACTATAAGGTGTTACTGAATATCCTGCGATGATACTCACAGGCCCTTCAATGCATATCAACAAGATATTCGAAGATGATTAGCGACTGCAACAAACAAACTGTTACAGGGTCCTGAGACTCATTAAAGCCCTTGGCACTATACAAAAATAGTGCCGTAAGAAGTGTGATTGCTCGTCAAACTTTTACCTGTAAGTGAACTTAATGGTTCACTTACAGGTGTGCAACCGGCTATGACAAATGCAATCGAAACAGGTAAGTTTGCTCCTAGTTTGCCATTAGCCTTTAAAGCAGCGCGATTGTTTAAGTTACCCATTGAAAATATTTTTGAAGACGAGCAATAGCCAAGGCTGTCACTAAGCGGAAAAACACTGGCCAGTTAATTCACCTATTCGATTAAACTGGCTAATATTATTGTAAACGCCGCTACAAGCCCCGTTGCCATTCTTGTCGCAACGGGATAATTCCGTGTAATGCCTGCTCGATTTGGGCGACTAATGCAGACTTATCTTTACCTAAAATACCTTTAAGCACTAGGTAGTTCGAGGCGTGATCAGAACGAAAAATCGTTTTATCCAGCTTAAGGTGACTTAATAAGGTGTGCATCTCTAACAGTAAACCGCTTTGATCTGGCAATACAAACTGACCATCAAATACCTCATCCATTCGCTCTGTTCCCAGCGGTAATGTCACCACCAGTGTCGATAAATAGTCGGGTTGAGCAGCATTCATTAATTCAGCCGATGCAATCGCGTGTTGACGAGATAATTGCACCCCACCTAAGCCCATTAAAATCATTACTGATGATTTGATGCCTGCTTGGTTAATTTTCTGCAGCGCAGCTATGGATGAGGCAAACGTTTCGCCTTTATTAATTCGTTTTAGCACTTCGTCATCACCACTTTCACAGCCAATATACAAAATGGATAAGCCCATTTCCCGTAATTCGGATAATTGCTCGACCGTTTTATTATTAAGGTTTCGCGGTAAACAATAGCTGCTAATCCGGGTCACTCGAGGTAGATGAGTATTAATGAGTTCGCAAATGGCTTTTAAACGATTAAACGGTAACGTCATCGCATCACCGTCAGCAAAAAAGACCCGACTAAATGGATAACCAGATGCGGCTGCCGTAAGTATATCCAGTTCAATTCTATCGAGCTTTTGTGCTCGAAACTGTTTTTGAGGTTGGGTATACATGTCGCAAAAACTACACTGATTCCAGCTGCAACCATTGGTGACCTGTAAAATTAATGACTTCCCCTCTGAAGGTGGGCGAAATACTGGTTCAATGTAATTAAGCATCTGAATATCCATATTGATGTGAATGTGAGCTCGCCTTAACATAACTCGGAGTTTTTATACTAAAACTGTTCAAAAAACTATCATTCAAAAGTTTTATCGTTATAGTAATACAGTCAACAATTAATAAACAATTTAAAAGACTTAGGTGAAAGGATTATGACTCAAGTTGCATATCAAATAAATGATCGACGTAACAAGGATGTACTGAATCACGACGAGCATTGGGATTTAACCACCGCGGATCAAAAACTCGCACTTTACGACTTACATCGCTATGGCTACCGATTATTATTTGTGCGTCATATGCCCAGAGGACCTGTGGCTGTCATTTGCCAGCAAGATGATATTGCTGCTATTTATGCTGACGGTGAAGTCGATTTACGGCCCCAAATAATCCTTAGATAATCTCACTAGACGCTGCTTAAAACGCTCATCAGCGTTATATTAAAACCTACAGAGCTTATCGGTAGGTTTTTTTAGGTCGATGTTATGGCTTTCGAGTCAATTTATACACAGCTTCATTAAGCCAAGGAACCTGTTTATTAACAAACCTCGGATTATCGGCCAACACGTCCACGCACTCCAGTAATTCAATATTGAAATAAGGCCTTAAATAGGTTTCAACCCAACTTGGACTGACTGCAAATGGTGGCCCTTTTAGGCTCTCTTGTGGGTAATCAAGGGTAATGAGTAATCCACTGACATTGGCAGGAATAAGCGCAGCGAGTGCTTTAACATACTGTTGACGCATTGCTTCTGGCCACGCAATCAGCGCAGCGCGATCGTAAAAACCACCAATAGATGTTGTTACACTTGTGGGCAACGTAAAAATATCACCTTGATATAAGGTCACTTGATCTGTGGAGAATACCGCGTGATCATCGGTATGGGTAACTTGATAAGCAAGATCATTATCTGTAAAAAATTGTTCAACGGCTAAGGTATTTAATTCACACCCCAGCACCGTATGACGTTTCTCGGCCAAATAAAACATATCCAACGATTTGCCACATAAAGGAACAAATACCTTACTATTTTCAGCCAAGCCTATACGCGGCCAATATTTTACTAAAAAAGGGTTCACTTGGTATTGATGAAAACCGATTTGTTGTAATTGCCATTTTTCATGCCAAAAGCTGGGTTCCATGATGCTATTCTTCAGTCAAGTTGCTAATGAGATACTGGCTACTTTAAAGACTAAAAAAACCGGATGCAACCTCCAGTGATGATTTGGCATTCCGCTGACTAGGCTTTACCGCCTAGGGTCATTTGCACTTGTTTTAACCAACGACAGTTTTCACATTGACACTTTCGGCGCGACATATGATGTGGACTTAAATTAGAGTCAATATAATCAACCGCTATTAATAATTGCTGCGTTAATTGCTCAATCGACTTCAACTCAAGTGCGACCATTTCATCATTATGATTAATCCACAAACACTCTTCACCCTGATGACAGGTAATGCATTGCTCATCACTATCATTAAAAAACACCGCATGGGGGCAGTGGGTCACTTCCATTGATTGTAAAATTCGCTGCCGTGGGAACTTAAATAGCTGAATAAGCTCAGCTTTATTGATATTATTCATAATAACCTCTCGCCATAAGCGTTAATTAACTCTTGCTGTAATAGTACCGAGTGTAGATCCATTTTGATTTGATATAGGTCAAGGTTTACTTATCGGTTTTTTTTAGCTAGGAAGCTGCCATTTATAAATAAAAAGCGCTGATTGGTGAAAATACTGTGGTGGTTTTTAGATAAACAGGTGGCTTTATTTAAATAGACCGCGCTGGTGTTTGAATAAAATGGCTTGTTTTAAATAAGAAGCACTTGCCGCAGTAAGGCTAATCAAGGTTTAATAAACTAACCGTCAACGGAGGTTTACTTTGCAAACACCGCAACTCCAACATTTTTATATCAATGAAGAACAGTCTATCTACCTGCTAAGCGCCAATGACGCTCGCAAGCATAAGGCTTGGATCCGCCTGTGTAAGCAACAGTTGAGTAAGCTGGGATACCAGCACATTGAATTTATTGGTAAGGGAGCCTATGGTTTTGTTTTTGCGGGGATCAATGAGTTTGGCCAGTCACACGTGTTTAAATTCTCAAGGGTAAATTTACCTCAAAGTGTCCAAGATAGGCTAGAAGAAGAAGCCTATATGCTTAGCCAAGTAAAACATCCCAACGTACCCGAAGCGATTAAATTTGAACGCGTCGGTAAGCAAGGTATTTTAGTGATGGAGCGGGCTAAAGGCGAAGACCTCGACAAAATTTGCCAGCGATTAGGGGCTTTGCCACCGATAATGATCGTCAGTATTGCAAGGCAATTGGCGAATATTTTATATTATCTGCGTAAGGGTAAACCGTTAGTTCATGGCGATATTAAGCCGTCTAACCTAGTTTATGACATTGAAACCGACAAATTATCATTAATCGATTGGGGCTCTGCGGTCTTTGCTCAGCGAGATGAACACAACCGCGCGGTTGATGACAATGTCATGTCATTACTATCAAGCGATCAACAGCATACTAATGCGCGCATGGGGGATGTGTATTTTATTGGTGACGAACAACTTAGTGGCGCGTTATCAACCCCACGATTTGACGAGCAAGGCGCTGCAGCAACCTTGTATGCACTCGCATCAGGACAAATTAGTCGTTTCGGCAAAAAAGTCATTCCCGCCACCAGCATCGGACTGCCCATCGAGCTGGCAAAAACACTTGATGCAATGCTCAGTGATGATGTTGAACGCCGTAATCTGGCGGGTGATTATTTTCTCAAAAGTCTGCGCCACAGCCATAGAATGCATTTACCGATATTATCAACCCCTCCGTTAACACCAGATATTCCGGTGTGGGCTCAACCGCGATCAAAAACAGTTGAAACAGTGAGTTACAGTTCGCGGAAATCGTTTTTAAAAGAGCACAATACCCAAGATCCTATTGCCAAAATGGATGATGTGCAATTAGATAAATATTATCGTAATTTTATGGCGGGCATGGCTGATACCGAAAAAGGCTTTATTGCCGCAGTGGGTCGTCTGGCACAATATCCTATTGTCGGTGGACTGGTGATACATTGGCAAAAATCTGGCGTGTATATCGACTCAAATTTAGCGATCTACGATCCCGATACGAAAGCGCCGTTAATATTGGCGGTTAATAATATGGTGACGATGGCGCGGGGAATTAAACGAATTGGGGTGTTTAAAGCTTGCTTCTTTAATGCCAAAGACACCTTACACCTTGAGCGAAAAAGTACTGAGCATCAATATAAAATAACCGGTGAACTGCAAATGCCTTTTGAAGTCGGCGATGTGCCCACCTTAGAAGACAAATCTCGCCTTCACTCGTACTTTGAAGACGGTAAAGATCCGGAAGAAAACTTGGAACTACCAGCAGAAATTATGACCGAGCTAGGGTGGTTAAATCAAATCCATCACACCGGTTGTATTATTTTTGAAGCGTTACCTAATCACTTAAAAATTCACAGTTATTTACGATTATTAAATCCACGTAAACAAGCTTCATTCCGAGCTAGTTTAGATCGCATTATTGCTCAGGCGAATAAAATTCAAGGTCATGGCATTTCGGGGTTTATGAAACTGCCCTACAAAAATACCCGTCAATTTAGCCATATCGAGCGTAAAGCAGATGATTTCTATCCTAAAAATCCTAAAGTCATCACTCACAAACCTATTTTGCTCAATACAAAAGTGTCACACACTTAAAACACAAACTAGGTTATTGCTGTGATACACACAAATACGCGAGCTCTATAGGTCGCGTATTATCAACATTTAAATCAACAGCACTTAAATTAGTAGTGCTTAAATTGGCGAACCTGGTGGCATGTCCACAGGCTTGGCAATTAATCGGTAGGTCGAATCCGTCATTCCTTTGGTAATACCTTGGAACAGCCAATCATAATGCGCCGATTGATAATCACTACCACGATTACTGCGCCGTTTAAGCTGCTTGACAATATAGTCGACTCTGGCGGCTAACTGCGCTTTTACTTCCGGGGCGGTTTTAGGATTGTGGTAAGCCGCTAATAGACTGTCAATAACCACCGCATTCACCCGCATTTGTATTGCTAAGCCTTGGCCACTCGGTAAATCTTGGTATAAACTCATGCCAACAAGCTTATCGATTAATTGAACCACCGACAGCTGCTGACTATCGCCCATATAGGCCTGACTGACTCGATTTAAACGCTCAGGCGTTAATAGTTGCGACACAATATGGCGACTCATCACTTCTGCCATGGCCACCGGATCGGTGATAACACCTAAGTTTGATCCAAAACTTTCGCGTGTTTTTTGATAATTACCCGCTTTAGGCACCAATGCTTGTAACACATTATTGGGTACCAATAAGCTTGAGTTTTGTAAACTCGCCAGTAATGAATCGAGTGCAGCAAGTTGCATTTTGGGGCGAATATAATTCCAACGAACACCAGCACCGACCTGTTGATAGCTGTAATCAGCACCGCCAATCCACTTTGCGGCGGCTTCTATTTGGTAACGAGTGAGCAAGTAAAGAGGCACAAATACATCCGCTAATTCGCCATGAGGCTCACCCGCTAATAAAGCATCTGAATTAAAATCGTCAATGACTTTACGGCGCACCGCCTCTAACCGCAGTAGCTCCGCGACAGCATCGTTACCACGATCCCATAAGCTGGCATATGCATTGCTGGCGTTTGCGCTGCGGGAATCTGCTTCGCCAATATACCGAAAACCTTTACTCAAGGTCGAGGTTAACAACGCATCAGCCTGTGAAGGGTCACCATAACCATAGGCTATGGTGTATTTGTCCCACTCGCCAATCCCTTCCCTGTATGGCGCTGAGATATCTATTTTATCGCCTTGAATACTCACATAGGGGTGCGGATAATCCATCACAGAGGCATTATCGTTTGTTGATGCGGCAAAATTATGATCAAGGCCTAATGTATGGCCAACTTCATGGGCAGCTAGCTGACGAATACGCGCAAGTGATAATGCCATTGCCGCATTATCCGCGGCGTGTCGATCTGGCCAGCCTGCGGTAAGCCCGCGCGCAATGAGATGGTCTTGACGAACTCTTAAGCTGCCGAGCGTGACATTACCTTTAATGATCTCACCGGTACGAGGATCGGTAACAACGGCGCCATATGACCAGCCTCTCGTGGCACGGTGCACCCATTGGATCATGTTATAGCGCATATCTTGAGGGTCTGCGCCTTCGGGGAGTAATTCAACCTTGAAGCCATCAATAAAACCGGCATTTGTAAAGGCCGTTTCCCACCAGCGGGCACCCTCGAGTAATGCACTTCGAATAGGCTCTGGAACACCTGGGTCGAGGTAATACACAATAGGGGTCACCACCTTACTGGGCGCGTCTCCTGGGGTCACTTTTTCTAATCTGTGACGCAGCAAATAACGTTGCGTCAGCGGTTGATCGATGGCGGTTGAATAGTCAAGATATTGATCGGACCAATAACCGCTCATGGGATGATAACGGCGGGGCTGGTAGCCAACATCAGGGAGTTGCACAAATGAATAACGCACCCGCACCGATAACAATTTACCGTCTGGAGTAACTTGCGCCACTTGTTTGCCCGCTTTGTTGGCCTTAAAGGTTAAATTAACATCAATATCGGCATTACGTTCAAACGACTTAATCCCTTGGGGTAAAATCACTGAGCGGCTGCTGTCTAAGCTGTACTCACCTTGTTTGGTTGCCGCTAATACATCAGACACCCCATGTAAATCATCGATCACTAAGTCATTAATTGCGACTATCGCCGTTTTACCTTGCACTAATTTACCCCGCCATAAAATCGACTCGGCAAAAGCTTGTGTTACGGCTTGACGTTCGGCAACGTTATCACTGGAGGCGCGAAAATGGGTATTAAGCTGCTTTAACACGACATAGGGGCCATGTTGCTCAAACTGTACCATCCGAGTTTGGCCTAGCTGGCCACGGTCTAAGCCAATATCGTTTGAACCGACGCCATGGGGTAAGCTTGTGATCAATAGAAAGGGTTGATTAAGCTTATCCGCTTGCAGGTACAACTCTGCAGATTTGGCGTCATAAAACAGATTAATAAAGCCTTTTGCCGCTTCAGCACTCTTAATGATTTTTCGAGCGGCATCGCTGGCCGCTATCGCACTGTGAGAAAGTAACGTTACTGGTGTAATAGCCAGCAACAATGCCAATGAAATACTGCGGCGGATCATAATTAATTTCCCTGTCGTTAATACCCTATCGTCGAAAAATACTAATCGTCTTTATGATTATTTTTATAATTAATCCAATGAGATAAAGTTTCAAATAATTCGCTAAGCACTATCGGCTTAGTAATGTGTGCATTCATACCTGCGGCTAAACTTTTTTCTTTATCACCCGACATGGCATGTGCTGTCATGGCGATGATGGGCATCTGTTCTTTGTTGTAACGTTTGCGTAATTCAGCAGTAGCGGTTAATCCATCCATGATCGGCATTTTAATATCCATTAACACCGCATCAAACGGCTGAGAGTCAATCATATCTAATGCGACTTGACCATTATCAGCAATCACCACTTCATACCCGGCACTTTTGAGTAATTCAGATGCCACTTGTTGGTTGATCACGTTATCTTCGACCAACAAGATCAAACCCGATGCCTTAGTAGGTTCAGCTTCAATAATCACCGGCATGGAATTAAGCTTAGGCTCTTTGGCAAAGGCGTTAATAATCTCATCAAATAATGCCGACGCTTTAAACGGCTTTTGTAACACCGCATAAACCGACTTTGTTTGCAGCTCATGGTCTAATGGCTCTGCGGCATAAGCGGTCATTAACATAATGATCGGCCGTTTTGCTAAGCTACCATCTTCGACCATTTTATCAATCGCCGTGATAACCTCGCTGCCGTTCATTTCTGGCATCATCCAGTCTAACAACAATAAATCGACCGGTTTTTTACGCAACATATCCAGTGCTTTTGGGCCACTGTTAGCTGAGTTCACCCCAAAACTAAAATCTTTCATCAATGCTGAATATATTTGTAATGCGCTTGGGTTATCGTCAACCACCAGTGTAGTGAGATTATTTAATTGTTCTGGAACCACAAGTGGTTCGACGACTTGTTCCTCGGCAATTTCAAAACTAATCGTAAAACTGAACTTACTGCCCGTGCCCATTTCAGACTCAACTTGCATAGTGCCGCCCATCATGGACACCAAATGTTTACTAATCGACAAACCTAAGCCTGTACCGCCGTATTTACGCGTGGTTGAGCCATCGGCTTGCGAAAAGGCATCAAACAGCATTGCTTGATGATCTTTATTAATACCAATACCGGTATCACGCACCCAGAACTTCAGCGTAATACGGTCGTCACGCTCACCCACGTCTTCACAACCCAGCTCAACCTCACCCGTTTGGGTAAATTTAACCGCATTGGACAATAAATTGACTAAAACTTGGCCTAAACGCAGCGGATCACCGTTTAAAATTAATCCCGCCGTTACCGGTGCATATAGCAAGAGTTCAACGCCTTTTTCTTGGGCTTTAATGGCATTAATATCAATCACATGATCAAGCACTTTATCCAGTGGAAAAGCGACTCTTTCTAGCTCTAATTTGCCAGCCTCGATTTTCGAAAAATCTAAAATATCATTAATAATTCGCAGTAACGATTGGGCCGAAAACCCTGCTTTATTAAGATAATCTTGCTGCTGCACGGTTAAACTTGTGCGCTGCGCCAACTGCAACATCCCAATGATGGCATTCATTGGAGTACGAATTTCATGACTCATATTGGCCAAAAACTCACTCTTATACATGTTGGCTAATTCGGCTTCTTGTTTTGCTTCAAGTAAGGCAACTTCATTACTCTTCTGGCGAGTAATATCTTTATGAGTACCTAGCATGCGCTTGCTGCAACCGTCCTCAGAGAACTCAACTGCACGACCACGGGATAACACCCAGTAATACAGATCATTTTTACCGCGCATTCTAAATTCAATTTCATAAGTGCCAACCGGATCGCGGACATACTGAGCGCGGTATTCTTGCACTCGATCACGATCATCTGGGTGATACAACTCATCAATGGATGCCAGTAATGGTGGAAATTCGTTGGCTTGATAACCCAACATCGAATAAAAGGCTGGATTACAAATGATTTGTTCGGAATCAATATACCAATCCCACAAACCATCTTCTACCGCATCCATGGCAAGATGATAACGCTGCTCAGACAAACGCAATTGCTCAGCAGCATCGTATTCACGAGTAATATCGCGCCAAACTGAAATCAAGCCTAATAGTTCGCCACGGCGATTATAAAACGGCAGTTTAAAGGTATCGAGTAATACCGGTTTGCCTTCAATATTGACCCGTTCTTGGTAACGTAATGAATGTTGCTGACTCAGTACTTTCTTGTCTTCTTCACCAATGCGCAAGCCTTTCTCTGGGCTCACCACTTCTGATGACGTTAAGCCAATAATCTCATTTTCGCTGTAGCCCAGCATTCGTTCAGCTGACTTATTACAGCCTAAATATTTGCCTTCTTTGTCTTTAAACACAATCGCTTCAGGGATCGAATCAATGAGTGATCGCAATAACGCAAATTCACGTTCGCGTCGTTCGGTGGTTTCGCGTAAACGCTGAGTTCGCCGCGCCACTAAGTTGTCCAGACGTTTATTTTGTTCAGCTAAGTGGAGAGTATACTGGCGGTTCTCTTCAAAAATACGGCTCACTAATGCAAACCACGGTTCCCAACCACGGGTTATTTTTTCAGGCGGTCTAATCGGTGTTTGTGAGCATGCTTCTAAGTGTGTTAACAACCGAGAAGCAGGGCTGACGAATGCACGGCGAGTCTGCCAATGCACTATGGTCACTAACAGAGACAAGGCCAGCACCACGAACAGAAAACTCAGTTGCAGTTTGTCCCACGAGTCTTTAAATAAATCATCTTCATCTTGTAAATACAGTAATCGCCAAGGCGCGTTATGCAGTGCCACACTATGAATGTAATAACCGTTTCGCAAAATGCCTTCGTGGGCATCAAATAGCTCAGATTCAGATAATGAATGTAACTCAGCCGGAATACGCTGACTAATGTGGTAAACCTTATTCATTTCACTGGAGTCGAAATCACTGTGAGATAAAATATTATTTTGCTGGTCAAGCAAAATAACTGTGCCAGGCATTTTAAAATAGGTGCGAATTTGCTTATCTAGCGACGATAAGGTCATGTCGAGGTTAATTGAACCGATAAACTCATCAGCTAGATACACTGGCAACCCAAGCGTAGTAATTAAACCTTGATGAGCCGAATCAATATATGCCTCGCTCCAAAAGACACTCCGTTGTGGGTTCATTGAAGGCGTTGATAGTTGAAATTGTTTCTTATTGAGCAGTTCGTCTCTAAAGCGTAAGTCATTACTTTCCCATGGATAAAATGACATCATTCGACGCTTAGAAATATAATAAATCGATGAGGCTTTAGGGGCGGCTTCTTTGGCGACAGGGAAGGATAATGATAGCTCAAATAGCATTTCAAGCTCTTGATAAAAGCTCTCACTGCGATTATCTAACGATCCAGCGCCAGTAATACGCCCCATATTAGTAAACGGCACGCCGCTGTTGGCATAATTGGGTTCTAAGGTAAAATACTGACCATCTTCGTTAAATTTTTCATATTGAGGTAATCGCTCTTTACGCACAAATTCACCCAAGCGTAAATGATCCACCGCCACATCACGCAAACTTTTCACCGCGCGAATACTCGACTCAAGCAATAAATCGATTTGCATAACATGACGAGCAACTTGTTCTTCTCTTTGTTGAATTTGCTGCTCTTTTTGACGTTCAAACATAATGCCTGCCGTCAATAAGGCCATCACAATCACGCCGATATAGGTGTAAAACACCGCTCGGTTATAATTACGTTGAATAGGAGATTTTAATTGTAAGTCTGGCTCAGTCGGTTTCATTAACCACCCTTGATACAGCGTAAAGGAAGACTCGCTGTCGAACGAATAACACCAAATAATCGGCAATAAAAAACGAATGATTATGATATCAGGAAGATAAGCTCAAGCACATGTATTAATGGCTCCTTAGGCACTTGTCCAACCTGCAAGTGATACCAATCACATTAATTATCTGAACAATTCAGAGCCACTCAAGCTTTCAGTTTAAGGTGAATTAATCCTAGAGTGGCGATTGCCATTTACGTTAATCCAGCGCAGAAGTGGAACGCTTGAGCCGCTCAATGGCCAAGTTTCAAATCACTTGACTCTGCGTTGACGTTTTTAAACGTACGATTGCATGGTCTATTTTGTGCCATAAAAAATAACCTTCCAGGGAGGTCTGACGCAGGAGGTAGAACAACGCAGCAGTGGTTGCTGAACAACACTATGCCTTCAAGGCTTCGCCTTGATTCGCGCAATGTGAATCGCCGCGATAAGCGGCGATAATGAATACGATGGCTATAATACAGACAACAAATATTAAGACTGATTTTAAACCATTGATAAGAAAGTTAATAAGGTTACACAATGTAACCTTATTATATGGCGGGATATAGAACCCTCTTTGTGGCCACTATCTCAATCGGTTAAACGGTTACAAATGTTCCTCAGCAAACTCGGCTAAACGCGACCGTACCACGCCATCGAGGTAAATATTGGCACTGCCTTCAAAGTCTTTAAAACGTTCAACCATGTAGGTTAATCCCGATGTAACCGCGGTTAAGTAAGTCGAATCGATTTGGGCTAAATTACCACTGCAAATCAATTTAGTCCCTTCGCCCATCCGCGTGATCATGGTTTTAATTTGTGATGCGGTTAAGTTTTGGCATTCATCCAATATGACCACCGAGTTTTGAATAGAGCGGCCACGCATAAAGTTAATCGACTTAAACTGAATGTTAGCCTTCTCCATAATGTAATTAACACTGCCACTGGGATTAACATCATTTTTATGCAGCACTTCAAGTGTATCGGTAATAGCGGCTAACCAAGGGGTCATTTTCTCTTCTTCGGTGCCCGGTAAAAAACCTATCGATTCAGCAATTTCGGGAGTGTTACGGGTGACAATAATTTTGTCATACCGCTTGCGTTCAACCACCAGTTCTAATGCCGCCGCCATGGCTAATAGCGTCTTACCGCACCCCGCGGGGCCAGTCAAAATAATCAATTCAATGTCAGGGTCCAGCAAAGCATCCAACGCCATGCCTTGATAAATATTCTTCGGCTTCACCCCCCACGCTTGATGATGTAATAAGCGATCACGGCCGCGATCAATTATCTGCAAATGTTGCTCAGTTTTACTGGCAACACGGCCACAAAAATCAGAACTGTCGTCAATTAAATACTGATTAAGGTAAAAGTTTTCATTACCAAGATGCTCCAATGGCACTTGATGAACCGTATGACGATCTTTACGATCCGTCGACACTTTATCGACATTTTGCCAAAAATCTCCGGAGAATTGATAAAAGCCTTTGGCGAGAAATCGCACATCATCAATCAACTGATCGCTGCGGTAATCTTCTACTCGCTCAATACCCGCGCCTTTGGCTTTTAAGCGCATGTTAATGTCTTTGGTAACTAACACCACGGTGCGGGGAGAATGGATTTTTTGTAAATGCAGCGCGGTGTTGATAATGCGGTTATCGTTATTATCACCGGGTAGTGAGCCGATAATAAACTCTATTTGGTGATCTGGGAAAATCGACAAATGACCAGAAACGTCTGAATGTTCTTCACGAGTGGGCAACGCAACGCCTTTTAAAATTTGCTCCGGAGTCGTGGGACCACCCAAAATATCTTCTAATGCACGTATGGCAACCCGTGCATCACGACTGACATCTCGCTTCCTATCCTTGATGCTATCGAGTTCTTCTAACACAGTCATGGGAATAATTACGTCATGTTCTTTAAACGAATATATCGCTAAAGGTTCATGCAGTAACACGTTGGTATCCAGTACAAACAACTTTCTGTCGTTTTGTTCCATGGTGCCTCCAGAGTGCTCTCAATGAAAAGTTATCAATATCACTTAGCTAAACGTATAACATTAAAGGAATAATTAAAGCCTCTTTGAAAACAGGCCATTGCCATGCGCAATGCTTGCCTCAATAAAATATGCCACTTGTCGAGTAAGAACTCAATATCATCACTATCGCCTTTGTTTCACACTATGACGTCAATATGACGCTAACATGTCAATATGATGTAAAAATGAATATCTGAACGATAAATCAATGCTAGAATTTCAATCTGGATGGGTTTGGTTTAACATACGCCCCCTTTTTTGTTTCACGCAATAAATGAGAGTAATAGATGTCGTTTGCCTTAGGTCAACGCTGGATAAGTGATACCGAGTCAGAACTCGGATTAGGGACAGTCGTTCAAGTTGAAGGCCGCATGATTACGCTGCTATTCCCTGCCACTGGAGAAAACCGGATGTTTTCCCGCAGTGAAGCTCCCTTAACCCGGGTTATTTTTAACCCAGGTGACACTGTTGAAAGCGGTGATGGTTGGAGTATCACCATTGAAGAGCTTGAAGAAAAAAATCAATTGGTGATTTACCATGGTATTCATAGCGAAACTCAAGAAAAAGTCAGTCTTCGTGAGACAATGCTGAATCACAACATTCGCTTTAATAAACCCCAAGACCGTTTGTTCGCTGGGCAAATTGATCGCTTAGAACGCTTTGGTGTGCGTTACCAATGTCAGTTATTACGCCACAAATTAGCCACCTCAGACTTACTCGGCCAGCAAGGCCCACGAGTAGGCTTAATTGCGCATCAACAGTGGATCGCTCATGAAGTCGGTAGCCGTTACGCCCCGCGCGTACTACTGGCCGATGAAGTCGGTTTAGGTAAAACCATTGAGGCTGGCTTAATTATTCATCAGCAATTACTCACTGGCCGTGCTGAACGCATTTTGGTGATAGTGCCAGACACACTCCGCCATCAATGGTTAGTTGAAATGCTGCGCCGCTTTAACCTGCGTTTTTCAGTATTTGATGAAGATCGTTGCGTTGAAGCTTATGCCGACAATGACAATCCTTTTTACACCGAACAGTTGATCATTTGCTCACTTGATTTACTGCGTAAGAAAAAGCGTCTTGAACAAGCCTTAGATGCCGATTGGGACTTAATGGTTGTCGATGAAGCTCACCATTTAGAGTGGTCAGAAGAGGCACCTAGTCGCGCCTATAAAACCGTCGAAGCCTTAAGTGAAGTGGTCCCTGGCGTATTGCTACTAACCGCAACACCAGACCAACTGGGTCATCAAAGTCACTTTGCTCGTTTACGCCTGCTCGATCCCGATCGTTTTTACGATTACGACGCTTTCTTAACTGAAGAATCAGGCTATAAAGATGTAGCAGAAGCGGCTGAAGCATTAACTAAAGACACTAAATTACCCGACAGTGCCATTAATAGTTTAACCGAATTGCTTAGCGAAAAAGACATACAGCCAAGCATTCGCTTAATCCAGTCAACAGAGGTTGACGTTGAAGCACAACAAGCAGCACGACAGGAATTACTCCAAGAATTACTCGACCGTCATGGTACAGGCCGTGTTCTTTATCGAAATAGCCGCGCATCAGTGAAAGGCTTTCCGAAACGTTTATTTAATGCTTACCCTCATGAGATGCCTCCACAATACGTTACTGCTGAACGCGTTAACGCCATGATGGGCAGCGCCAAACAACCAAAAGAAAAAGCCGCCCAGGCATTAAGCCCTGAAAAACTGTATCAAGCCTTTGAAAGCGACAGCGCCAGTTGGTGGAAGTTTGATCCACGGGTAGACTGGTTAATTGAGTTTCTAAAATCGCATCGCAGTAAAAAAGTACTGATTATTGCTAGCCAAGCAGAAACCGCATTAAGCCTTGAAGAAGCGCTGCGCACCCGCGAAGGTATTCAAGCTACGGTATTCCATGAAGATATGTCGATTATCGAACGCGATAAAGCCGGCGCTTACTTTGCTCAAGAAGACGGCGGCGCCCAAGCATTAATTTGTTCTGAAATTGGATCTGAAGGACGTAACTTCCAGTTTGCTAGCCATTTAATTCTGTTTGATTTACCGCTAAATCCTGACTTATTAGAGCAGCGTATTGGCCGTTTAGATCGTATTGGCCAACAAAATGACATCCAAATTCATTTACCTTACCTGCGCGGTACTGCGCAAGAAAGATTGATGCGATGGTATCACCAAGGATTGAACGCATTTGAACTGACCTGCCCTAGCGGTCATGTGTTGTTCAATGAATTTGCCGACGAGCTGATCAATGTGCTTTGCGACGCTGATGAAGAGGTAATGATCCAATTACTCAACCATACTCAACATCGTTACAAAGAGCTTAAACAGGCAATGGAACAAGGCCGAGATAAACTGCTAGAGATAAACTCCCATGGCGGCGAGCGTGCCAATGCGTTAATCAAGCGGTTAGCAGACAGCGATAATGATACTCATCTAATCGGGTCGGTGATCCGCTTATGGGACATTATTGGTGTTGATCAAGAAGATCGCGGTGAAAACTCAATCATCTTACGCCCTAGTGAACACATGATGTTCCCTACTTATCCTGGATTAAATGAAGACGGTATTACGGTGACGTTTGATCGTGAAACGGCTTTGGCACGTGACGACATTGCGTTTATCTCCCAAGAGCATCCTTTAGTACAAACGGGCTTAGATTTAATTACCGGTTCAGAAACCGGCACCACCAGTGTCGCGGTTCTAAAAAATAAGGCATTACCTGCTGGTACGCTGTTTTTAGAATTGATTTACATGGCCGATGCCTCTGCACCTAAAGCCACTCAGCTATACCGTTATTTACCACCAACACCCATCCGAGTATTGCTGGATAAAAATGGCTTAAATATGGCCGATAAAGTTGATTACGCCAGTTTTGACAAGCAGCTAAGTGCCATTAACCGTCATATTGCCAGCAAGCTGGTGAATGCCTCTCAGCCTATTTTGCACCCGTTACTCGCCAAAGGTGAAGAATATGCAAAACAAGCGCTAACGCAACTGGTGATCGATGCTCGCAGCAAAATGACACTGCAATTAACGGGTGAATTAGCAAGACTTGAAGCCCTAAAAGCCGTAAACCCGAACATTCGCGAAGACGAGTTAGAACATATTCGCAACCAAATGGTCGAGTTAACGGGCTACATGGACAACAGTCAATTACAACTTGATGCAATACGCATGGTGCTTGTCAGCCACGTATAACAACTCGCTCACCGCCACTCGGATTAACCGTGGGGGTGAGTTAGCATTACACAATTTTGTAGCAACAATCTTGTATCAACAATGCCCTGTTTATCAGGGCATTGTTTTTTGCCACCAAAATACATTAAGCTAATCATATTATGATGTTATTCGCTCGAGGTTATCGTGCAACTAGGTCGACTTAGTCAGTTATTAATCGTATCGATAAGCATATTGGCGACGATGCCCTTCACACAGGCGCAGCAACAATATGCTCACCTGTCTGCTGATGAAATTAAATTTGTCACTATCGACGGCAAGCAAAGTAAAGTTCTCGTTAGGTCTTGGCAGAGCAAAAAACACTTCGGTTCAGTAACCATTATTGCCGCATCCGACACCGATGCTGATGCCGCAGGTTTAGCCAGCTACCTAAGAACAACAATTAATAGCCGTGGCTGGGCAAGTATTAGCTTAACACCGGCAAAAGGGCTATACCGGCCCAACTATGCCACAAAACCTGAAGATATCACCAAGGCAGGTACCCAACAGTTACAACTTAGTAGCAATAAAAGCACACCAAAATATGATTCATCTCAGTTACTTGAACTACGAAATTTTCAACAAGCTAGTCTAAATGAAGCCCTTAATCAGTTAAGCTCCACCACAGGTTTATTTCCAGGAGCCCAAATTCTGATCGTGATTGATGACAGTGCAGGCATGATCACCAATTTACTTTATGATAAAAAAATTCCCACGCCTGATATGTTGGTGTTGATCAACCCTTATCGTGAATATGAATATTTAATTGATCCGCAAAGTCAGCGTAAATCGATTGCAGAACAATTAGTCGCCATGTCTATTCCAATCCTCGATATTCAGTCATCGGATGCGCATCCTAATTCAATGGAACAAGCACCGACTCGGCTTCACTTGAACCAAGTTAAATCGGCTCGATATTATCGCCAATATCAGATGAGTTTAGATTTAAGCAACCCCAGTGGCTGGGAAGAAGCCCTCGATCAAATCGAAGGCTTCGCCAGAACCATTATCGGTAGATAATATTTGCGAATATAAGATCTCGGTCAACACTCTGCTACCACCAAGATTGGCGGGCGCGATAGGCTTTGTCAGGATTTTTGGTTTGTCTTATCGCTGCTATCACTCGATTTTTATCCAATAATAACCGAATTTGACTCAGCGACTCTCGCGCTAATAAACTGCGCACAGAAGCCGTCCAACTTTGATTAATACTGCGTTTGATCGCAGCGTTCGCATCGGGTGAAGTAAGCATGATTTTTTGCGCTAACAAGGTCGCACACTCATAAGCGTTGTCACTTATTTGAGTCACCAAGCCTAGATCGAGTGCTTGCTCAGCCGTTAAAATATCCGCGGTATAGGTCAACATTAATGCTTTATCTTTCGGCATTATTTGTCTTAACGCCACCAGACCTGCCATATCTGGCACCAGTCCCCACTTTGCTTCCATTATCGACAACTGACAGTTTGGCGTCGCAATACGGATATCGGCGCCCAAGGCAATTTGAGTTCCGCCGCCATAACAACAACCCTCTAATACCGCGATAACCGGAATAGGTAAACGTTGCCAGCCCAAAGACACGCGCTGTGCTAAGTTTGCATTACCAGGCAACCACTTGAATAATAGTTTCAGTACATTAGTGGGGGAATTAGCCACACTTTTCACATCAAGACCAGAGCAAAAGTTCCCATCGGCGCCGGATAAAATCACCGCATTAATCTGCTTGTTAGCACGGATCTGTTTAATGACCTTATCAATCGCGGTAAACATCTCAACATTGAGCGCGTTAATCTTAGTGGGTCGATTCAAGCAAACATGTGCAATACCATTATCTACCGTGAATTTAATTAACTCTCGTTCCATGAAACATCCTTTTACTGGTCAGTCCAGTTTTTAGACTAACATATCTGTACTCTCTGTCGAATAGTAATAACATGACCAATAATCGATGCAGGTCAAAATATTACCAGGTTTTTTTGAGTAAAATGTTATCCAGTGACCGAGTTCAAGGGTCTAGGAATAGGGCGCCTACGGCTGCTAGGACGACCTGCGGTCTTCGAGGACGCTACGCTTCTAGATCCTAGGACCTAAAACCTAGCACCTAGAAGGAGCGAAGCACCGCCCTCTGGCGAGCTTGCGAGTTCCTAGTAGCGTAGCGACCTAGAACCTAGGAATAGTGATATTAAAAAGGCAGTAACCATTCTCTTCAATCACTGCCTGATTCAGTTATCCTACGGGAGCACTGAAACGCGCATGTTGGAGTGGCTTGGGTATATAAAGCCTTGTATGCTCATGTACCGACGATAAAATCAGTCCAACCTAGTTGCAGTTAGGCGCTGAAATACAGCATTTAACATGATACCCAATCGAGCAAATGTTAAAACTAAGTTACCAATATTATTAGCAAATACGTATAATGCGCCAATAGATTAAAATCGCTGTATTAAATTCTTATAATAATCTGCCCGCCTGTACACTCGTGGGTCATTCATGAGTTTCTTTTATTAAGGCGAAAGAAGGAAAACCAGCAACAATGACCATCCCAATATTAATATGCGACGATTCAGCACTCGCTAGAAAACAAATGGCAAGAACACTCCCCAAAGATTGGGATGTCGAGATCAGCTACGCTACCAATGGCGCAGAAGGCCTTGATGTTATTCGCGCAGGTAAAGGTGAGATTGTCTTTCTTGACCTCAATATGCCGGTTATGGATGGCTACGAAGTTCTGCAAGCGGTACAACAACAAGATTTACCTGCATTAATTATTGTGGTCTCAGGTGATATTCAAATTAAGGCTCACGAACGGGTCAAAGCCTTAGGTGCTCTGGACTTCATTCAAAAACCCGTGAGTGCAGAGGCTATCAGTCATATTCTTCAAGAGTACGGTATTTTAACCCTTACCCAGGGCAATAAAGCTAACGACACTCCAATGATGAAAGTGGATATGCGTGATGCATGCCAAGAAATAGCCAACGTCGCGATGGGCAGAGCAGCAGACTTACTCGCTAAGCTTCTTGATGTATTTGTTGTATTACCTATCCCTAACGTTAATGTGCTTGAAGTCAGTGAATTGACCATGGCCTTAAAAGCCACAGAACGAAATTCAACCGTCTCAGGCCTATGCCAAGGCTTTATTGGCGCAGGAATTGCGGGCGAAGCACTGCTACTGTTCCATGACTCAAGCTTTGAAGATATGGCCAAGCTAATGGGATTAGAGAATCCAGAAGACATTAATACTGAAATTGAAGTGATGATGGACACCGGCAATGTGCTCATTGGGGCCTTTTTAAATGGCATTTCTGAACAACTCGATATGAAATTCAGTCAGTCACATCCGGTCGTACTTGGCCGACACTGTAGTGTCAATGAGCTCATTCACGACAACTCAGACAAATGGCAACGAACACTGGCGATGGAAATCAAATATCGGATAGAAGATTACAATATTGAATGTGATCTTCTGCTGCTGTTTACTGAGGATTCAATTCCAACGCTAAACTGCAAGCTTGGCTATTTACTCGATTAACCTTGGATACTTTTTATGTCAAATGACCAAAGTGCGATGAACGAACTCCACTGGCTAATCGATATGGTACAAACCATCGAGGTGGGTTTAGTGGTGCTCGATCGCGACTATAACATCCAACTTTGGAACGGTTTTATGGAAAACCACAGTGGCGTGTCACCCAATTCGATTAAAGGTGATAATCTCTTTGAAAAGTTTCCAGGTTTACCGGCCAGTTGGTTAAAACAAAAAATGGAATCGGTTTTTTTACTTAAAAATCGTACGTTTATTAGTTGGGAACAACGTCCCTATGTATTCCAATTTAAAAACTATCGTCCAGTAACGGGTCGAGCCGATTTTATGTTTCAAAACATTACCTTATTACCATTAGCGTCATTAACCGGCCAAATCACTCATATCAGCATTATTGTCTATGATGTAACAGACATTGCGGTCAACAAACTGCAACTAAAATCAGCCAACGAGCAACTTGAACAACTCAGCCAAATCGACGGGTTAACCCAATTGTATAATCGTCGCCATTGGCAAAGCTGCATGGAAAAAGAATTCGATCGTTATTCACGCTACGGTGATGCGGCGTCATTGGTGATGATTGATATCGATAATTTTAAGCGTATTAACGATGAATATGGTCACCCTGCCGGTGACAAAGTGATCCAACATATTGCCTATTTGTTAACGCAAGCGTTACGTGAAACAGACTGTGCTGGCCGTTATGGCGGTGAAGAATTTGGGGTGGTGTTATCTAAAACGACAGCAGAAGATGCCCTGAACTTTACCGAACGTTTACGAAAACGCATTGAAGCGTCTGAAGTGACATTCGAAAATCGGCTTATAAAAGTGACGGTAAGTTTAGGGATTAACGATTTAGACTCAGCAATAGACAGTAGCTCAAACTGGTTATCTGGTGCTGATAAAGCCCTATATGTCGCTAAGCAACAAGGCCGTAATAAAAGTATTATCTATAAATAATCGCCTATCAACGATAGCCTATAACCAAAAAAAAACGCTCATCATTGATGGGCGTTTTTTTATCTTATTAAATAATCGATTTGTTAATGAAATTTATCATCTACTTCATCGTCATCGTCTTCATCGTCGTCTTCATCTTCATCATCACCGACAAAGAAAGTGCCCCAACCGTCATAATCCACTTTTTGCTTGGCCGCTAATAGAATCAACTGTTCACAGGCTTTATCCAGTAATGGAACCTCTAACTTATGCTTGGCAATGGCGTCAAAACAGAAAATAACTGAGCCATCGTCAAGTTCCATTTCTTCTGCATCGTTCACTTCAAAACCAAGCTTAAAGGCATCAACAGCGGCTTTTTCTAGGCGATCAAAATTAGTCGCCGAAAAATGATGCTCAATAGTATATTCCGCATCAGGCTCTGAACCATCAGCAAGTAAGGCATCAACAATTTCGAGATTTTCAGCAAATTGTTCTTTTAACTGACGCTCAACAGACATGGATTACTCCGTAAATAAGACTGGTAAAAAATTTAGTCAATTATACCCAAACTGACACAAGTTGCGAGCTTATGGCCGATCTTTGGCGACCGATAACCGTGTTATGCTCTCGCTTGCAGCGTTAATGCTTTGGCTTCTTTGTTTAATTCAACCGAACGCGCTGACATCACTTGATGCACCTTAGCGCTTAACGCTTTCACATCACTCTTGCTTAAGCCTGTCGTTGCAATCGGCTCAAGCATTTCTACAATCACCACGCCGTTGTTCCAACGATTAAGCTTAATGTGGTTCTGACAAGAAGCCAATACTGGCACTATCGTCGCCTGAGCCGCAACAGCAGTATAGAATGCGCCGACTTTAAATGGTAATAATCCACGACCACGTGAACGAGTCCCTTCAGGAAATATCCACACTGACAGGAGTTTATTCTTCATTTTATCAACGGTTTTAGCCATAGTATCAAATGCACTATGACGATTGTTACGATCGATAAGGATATTGCCTGATAGCCAATAAATTTGCCCGAATAAGGGTACCCACACCAAGCTCTTTTTACCTAAGCTGACAGTCCCTTTAGGCACAACTGACGTATGAGTAAATAAATCAAAATTATTTTGATGATTGGCTAAATAAATACACGGTTGCGATGTTGCACTGACTGGATGAGCACGTCTAATGACCTTAATACCTAATACCGGTGCAACCGAACCAAAAAAACGGGCAACCAGATGTACATTGTCGCGATGCATTGGCCGAAAAAGGCAAATAACAATTGCAAATACAAAGGCTAAAAATAACAGCACGGCGAGAATAATTAAACGAGCGATAAGCAGCACAACATACTCCTGCAATAAAATTGGCGACAGTATAACGACGCCAGTCTAGGGACTCAACGTTTTGTTTACATATGTAAGCTGAAATACTCTGCCCCTGTGATGTGGGGCAGAATAACCTCGTTTATATGACAGGTTAGCTATTAGCTATTAGCAGGTTGACCAACCGCTGTCGATGAGCGCAATTTCAGAAAGGTTCTAAACAACAATGCGCTTAACGCTAATGTCGCAACAATGGCTGCACCACTGGGTAAATCATAACTAGCAGACAATACAAGCCCAGCAATATACCCAACAACTCCGACCCCATAAGCCCAAGCAAGCTTGGTTTTACCTTGATATTTGTTTAATGCCAACGCGGGTAAAATTAACGTGCTAAACACTAAATACACGCCGACTAACTCTACCGACAAGGTAATCACTAATGCAAATAAAAAGTAAAAACCGCCGCCATCTAACACCCGTGGTTTAACGATAATAATCCCAATTATAGCCGCTGAAACCATGGCTGGTAACACTAACTGAGACCAACTGACCCACAAGATTTGACCAGACATTAACTGCTTGAGTAACTCAGCACCATGAGGATCATTGGCGAGTAGCAACATTGCCGCCACTGCGCTCAGTACATAAAAGCAACCAATAAAGGCTTCAAGCTCACCAACTAAATGCTTTGCCATCCAAGCGATAACGCCTGCACCGGCTAATGCAAACAAGGCTGGCATCCACACATGAGCAAACGGTAACGCTTCTACTCTATGATCCATGTGCGATACGATTGCGCCCAACGCAGCAACTTGAGCGATAGCCAAATCGATGAAGATAATGCCACGCTTGAGCACTTGCTGACCTAACAACACATGGGTTGATAACACTAATAGTCCTGCCACTAACGCAGGCAATAGAATAGACAGTAACTCAACATCAAACATAGTGTTATTTCACTCCATTCAATAATGTAAGCAAGCTGTCATAGAGGCTAATTAAGTCGGTACTTTGATCGTTGCCCCCCACAGAAATAGGCAACACCAAGACCGGCAGATTGGCACGTTCACCTAACCATTTAGCCCCCCGCTCATCTTGGTATGACGCCACGATCACTGCCATCACATCACCTTTTTCAGCGCGGGTGAGTAATTTAGCTAAATGACTGCTGGTCGGCGCTAAACCGGGTTTAGGTTCAAGGTCGGCCACTTGTTCAATGCCGATCCAATTAAATAGATAACGAAAGCTAGAATGGTACGCAATGACCTTTTTACCGGCTAAGTTTTTAGCTTGCTGTTGCCATTGGGGTATTTTAGCTTGCCAACGTTGACTAAAGTCGCTCAATGACTGGGTATAACGACTGGCATTATCAGGATCGACTTCAGCGAGCTTAGCACTCAGCGCTTGTGCAACCGTCAACATCCGCTCGGGATCTAAATGCAAATGGGGATTGCCCTTTGCATGCACATCGCCCATTGAACGATCAACGCTGGCTAACTTATCAAGGGTATCAATTTGGTCGGCCGCAAAAAACAGTCCTTTATCCGTTGAGTTAACCTTCGGATTAGCAGACTTCATTTGTAGCATAGGCAACCAACCGATTTCTAAATCAGCCCCAGCACAGACGACCAAATCAGCTTGGCGCATTTTGGCAATCAAGCTAGGTCGTGCTTGCACTTGATGTGGGTCTTGCATCGCTGTGGTCGCCGAATAGACTCTCGCATCAGGTGCTAAGGTTTGCGCTAATGCTGCATATTCAGGTTCACAAGCAAACACGTTAAGTTCCGCTTTGGCTGTCGCGGTAAACAGCAACGACATTGAAGTCACTGCTAAAAGCAATTTAGAATTGATGCGCACCGTGAGCTCCTAATGACATAACATATTGTAGAGTAAGGATATTATCATCTTCAAACCCATCGAAATTGGTCCCAGTCTGATGAGTGTATTGCAAGCGCACGGTAGAAAAATGACTACTATGCCAAGCAAGGCTCACTTCAGACTCTTTTAATTTCTGTGGTTCTAGGTGATCTTCGTGATTCTCATAAGTATCAATTTGGCCATAACGAACACCAGCAGACCAACTTGGCGAGAATTGATACACACTGCTTACATACCAACCTTGATGGTAATCATCAGAATTTATCTCCTCATCATCAGCATCAAGGATATGCCCTGGCTCTGCAGCAAAAATATCAGTCACTCTAAAATATTCACCACTCAAGGTTAAATTTTGGTACTTGTAATTGCCATTGGGTGCCCACTTATAGACAAAGTCTGCAATATAGGTGTTTTCACCTGTATATGACGCACTATGGCTATGTTCAGTGTGTCCTTCTTCATCAACCACGGCATCTTCATGCTCATCCTCTGCATAAGCTTGACCATTTTGATTGCGAAGGTAACTCAAGCCTAGCAGCCAAGAACTTTCAATGCCGATATCGCCACCGATCTTGGTTAAGGCGGTATAAACGCCAACATCATCAAAATCACGCTCACCGTGTTCATCTGTAGCGCGTAGGCTTTCACCTTTAAATGCTTCAACACCCATGGTCCAGTAAAGATCCGTTGGGGCAACATAGTTTAAACGAATACCATCATCAAAATAATGACCACCTAAAAATGCACGATATGCGGCAGGACGTTCCGAAAATGCATCTGTATGTAAATGTTGGTTATTTAAGTAACCAATATCCGATAAGAAACGACCCGCACGAACCGATAAACCGTATGGCATAGCTAACGTTTGGATAAAGGCTTCTTCTAAATTGAGCTCTGTTTCGCCATCATGAGACTCAACCACTGCAGTTACTTTACCGTAAAACATCTCATCAATATTGGCGCTTAAGGCCAATTCAGTTTCGCCTAAACCAAAACCTTCGGCACGTTCAGCCAATGGTCGATCGCCGGTTTGATAATAACCATCGAGTACCGCACTAATACTAGGATTAGTTAGACTAGAATTTTCTGCCATTGCAGAATAAGAACTCACAGCACAAGCCAGTGCCAGTAACGAAACACGTGTGTTTAACGCAGACATAATATCTCCAAAATACAACAAGTAGCCGCCTACCTGGGTTTAAAATAAACCAGCAGATAACGGAAATTAATTAATTACAATGTTGGACTAACGAGATGCGGGAGGGGCACGGCTGTGGTAGTAAGATTGGAATACACTGAATAAAAAAGGCAGCGTATATTGCTGACGCTCGAACGTTTGCTTAATAATGGCAAACACAAAAGGAGAAGAGTGAAGCGTTTTATTAAGCTGATGCTGATGAAAACACAAAGTACAATGATTTTGTACGCCGTCATCGAGATGTTTTACTGAGTGCGCAGACGCCGCAATAGACAACACAATCAAGATGGCACTAAGCCAGATTGCGATAGTTCGTCTTATTTTGATGCGGGAACTCACCAGCACAACTCCATCAGGTTAATAAAAGTGAGCCCAAGTGTAAAAGACCGTCGCCGAAAAGCAACCTTTAGATTGTGACAATTCATGTGACATATTCACTATGGTCATAATTAACATATAACATTAACGACTATAATGAGTAACTAAAGCGTTATTTTTAAGATATGCTTAAGCTATTACTCATACCATAAAGCATGTGTAAAACATCACCATTACAGGACAAACACCATGCCACAATTTATTCGTCAAAACATCGGGGTTATTTTAGTGATGCTTATTGTTGCAACGGTCGTGCTAGGCGGGATTTACTACGTTGAAGCATCACTCGAAAGCCAAGTTATTGAGGTTAAATAACGCTTTTATTTAACAGTAGGCGCTAGATTTGGATCATTTTCAGGGGCTTCAATCAGCAGTAAATGGTCCATAACGTGCGAGATACCAACCATGATAACGGCCAAAATAATCAATGGCGTGGTGATAAATCCAACACCCTCAACAAAATAACCTACTGCGGCTGAGATTACGCCACCATAAAACCCCACTATTTTGGCAATTGCCAGTAATTTATTATGCCCAAGCCAAGCCAAACAGTGCGGACATTGCACTTCTACCGACAAACCTTTGCCGCGACTGCCAGTCACTTTCGCAATTGAAAAAGATTTATAGCAATGAGCACATTGCAGCGACATGAGAATTCCCTCGGTTCAATAATGGCGGCAAGTATAACAAATTAACCGACCCATTACTGTACTTGGCTCCAACAGGAATTTTCGACTATTATATGCAAAACTCAGCGTCAAAGGACGACCTTATATGCTACGGATTTTACTTTCGTTATTATTCACCTTGGCAATGTTTACGTCGCCATCTCTTCGTGCTGAACAAGACGTCGTGGTTCCAATTGTCGCCGTGAGTCAGCTAACCAATACTCAAGATAAAATAAGCCGCTTACAACAAACTATCGAGCAAGAAAGCCTATTATTGCTGCAGACAAAAGGTGAACAGCGTGCATTTACTGAGTATCGTATTAACGATAAATCATCTGAATTACACGACAAAATTGGTCAGTTAATTGCTGCACCAGACGCAGACCAACAATACCTAGTAGCCTTAGTGCAAAGCCAAATGGCCTTTTTAGAGAAAGTCGAGACTTACTTAGACGACCAAATTATGGCTATGCGTCTTGGCGTGAGCCAAGAAGATGACAGTAAAATTATCTTAGCTATTTCACAACGTGAATTTGAACGCGACCATTACCTTAAGGCGCAACTAACCACACTGCAATGGGCAGAAACGCTGGATATGGATGTCAGTATTCAACTGCAGAAATTGACTGAATTTATGCTCGAACGGGCCGACCAATTCGACAGTTTGGTGCATTACACTCAACATAAATTACAAAAATCCGTTGCCGAAGCATCAAGTGCTGGAGTCGACATTACGCCCGAACAAAAGGCCAATGTGATGGCGTTAAAAGAGCGCTTGGAGCACAGCAGCTCTACCTTAGCGGTTTCAGCGGCAATACTGGAAACATTAGGCCAAGATGTGGCGCAATTTAAACAAACATTGTTTAGCGTGTCAGGTGATATTACCCAGGATGTATTGAATTTTAGCGTCGCATCTAACTTGCTACAAGGTTGGGCTAAAGTGATAAAAGATCAAACGATTAATAATGGCCCCAGTTTAACGTTTAAAATTGTAGTTTTTCTATTCATTCTATTTGTGGCCAGTCTAGTGGCCAAAATTGTCACCAAAATTATCGCTAAAACGGTGCGAGCATCTAAATTACAGTTTAGTCAATTGCTGCAAGAGTTCTTTATCTCGCTGTCCAGTAAAGTGGTGTTTGCTGTAGGGTTGTTAATTGCCTTATCACAGCTTGGGTTTGAGCTTGGGCCCTTGCTCGCTGGTTTTGGTATTGCGGGGGTGATTATCGGGTTTGCACTGCAAGACACATTGTCAAACTTCGCCTCTGGCATGATGATCTTAATTTATCGCCCATTTGATGTTGGTGACTTAATCAATGCCGCTAATGTCACAGGTCGCGTCAGCCACATGAGCTTAGTATCAACCACAATTAAAACATTAGATAATCAACGGCTTATTGTGCCTAATAATAAAATCTGGGGCGACACCATCAATAATATTACCGCCGAGCATCAACGCAGGGTCGACATGACTTTTGGCATTAGTTACAGCGACAATGTTGAGCATGCTGAAACCATTTTAAAAAGTATTGTCGAGCAACATCCAAAAGTACAAGCGCATCCAGAACCGATGGTTAAACTACACACATTGGGCGAATCGTCAGTCGACTTTATTGTAAGGCCTTGGGTTACCCCCGATGATTACTGGGAAGTTTACTGGGACATCACTCGCGAAGTAAAAATACGCTTTGATGCCGAAGGTATTAGCATTCCCTTCCCACAACGCGATGTGCATATTTATCAAAAGTAACTCGCTGCCAAGTTAATTATGGCTAAATCAGCAAGATCCATATGCAGTCTGATTTAGTCATACATTTTGTTATAGTGCGATTCAACAATGATTAAATAGCCTCAACTCAGGTTAAGAGATGAGGTAAATAGTTAGAAATCAGCGTAGTTCATCCATTTCACATCAAACTTGCCATTTGTTTTGCTAACAAGGCGCCCACACGTATTAGTCACTGCGCCAATAGCGGACTATTGCAAGTCAATGCAACGCAGATAGCAGGGCAAAGAACGGTTTGATAAGCGTTTATTATCCCGAGCTGATGTGATGGTCTCCTCCCAATACGGCATCGATGTGCCATGATTGAAGTTGTTACACACAATCAAAATGGGAG